>JALZAW010000209.1 GCA_030948155.1 Candidatus Dormiibacterota bacterium
GATGAAGTTCTGGATCGGCTGCTCCTGGCTGGACCAGGCGAAGCCGTCCGGCCTCTCGATGACGCGGACCCCGGCCTTTTCGAAGTCGCGCCTGGCCTGTGCGACTGCGGCTTCCTTCTCCCGCGCGCGGCGCTCCCGTTCGACCGTGAACTTGAAGTTGTAGCTCCCCACGTCACGGAGCAGGCACTTCATCGCCGTGGCGTCGTCGGCGAATTCAGCCAGCGCTTCCGCCTCGGTCAAGGTGATCTGCGACGAGTGGATCTTGTCCTGCACCTCCTGGGGGAGGCACGTCAGGGCCACCCGGCTCTTGACCCTGGCCGTGGAGACGCCGATCGCCTTACCGATCTTGGCGGCAGTGAACTCACCCAGATCGAGGACCTGCTGGTAGCCGTGGGCCTCCTCGATGGGGGAGAGGTCCCGGCGTCGCCCGTTTTCGACCAGCATGGCGAGCATCTGTTTCGCCTCTGAGTCGAGGTCGCCTCGGATCTCGGCCGGAATGGTGGCGAGCCCTGCCTTGCGGGCGGCCGCCCGGCGCCGGTGCCCAGGCGATCAGGACGACGCCGCCCTCCTCGTCCAGGCCAGGAGCCAGGACGATGGGCTCCAGGACGCCGAAGGTCTTCATCGACTCGGCGAGCTCGCCGACGTCGCCGATCTCTCGGCGCAGGTTCCGGGGATGATCCCGGATCGAATCCAGAGCGACTTCCTCGATAGTTCGGCTTGCCGTGGTCATGGTGCTTCCTCCCGTGACTCGCTCCCCTCGGGAGAGGGGACGTCTTACGTCCCCTTGGGCCGAGGCCGAGCCGGAGCGGAGGCGCTGTCACCCGAAGGGCGCAAGCGTGCGCAGCGAGCCGCGCAGCGGCTTGACAGGAGAAGCCGGAGCGGAGGCTTCCGACGCTAGGTCTCGGTTCGACGATCGGTTGCGAAGCCAATCGGAGCCCCTCGGTACTAGCGGCGTTTGGCTGTTAGCGTGACCGCTTAGTTTGCCGTTGCCAGCTGCTCGTCGAGCTGTCGGACGACCGACGCGTTTTGCCATGGCGCGAGCTGTTCACGGAGTTCGAGGACGTCCTGACGGCTGGGTTCGATTTCCATCTCTGCCGCCATGGCCAGAGCTGCAGTCCCGATTCGGCAAGCTTCCTCGATCTCGCCGTCGGCGACATAGGTCGCGGCTAGTGCTGTCATCAGGCCCGGGCGAGTCTTCACCTGGTCGGGGGTAAGCGCAGCGAGCGCGGGTTCAAGTACGGCCCGGGCGTCGACGCTTCGCTTCAGCCGAACCAAACAGATTCCCTGCTCGCCGGCGAGCCGTCGGGAGTCATAGAAGGTGACTCTCGGCCGCCGTCGGTCGGCGTCGTCGTCATGGCTCGTCATGGCCACAACGGCTTCGTCGATGGCTCGTAGGGTGCGATCGCCCTTCCCGGTACGCGCCCGGGCCTTCGCCTCGAGCATGGCTAGGTAAGCCAGGGTGCTTGGCGAGGCATCTGCGCGCGAGAACCCGAAGTGATGCTCCAGTAGGCGCGAGATCCGACCGTCCGGGTTCTCACGGCGGTTCTCCACGACGCTGGCAGTGCCGATGAGGTACGCGCCGAGGGCCGCATCCTCCGCCTCCCTGGCGGCCTCGAGAGCAGTGCGGACGTAGGCACTGGCAGAGTCGTTCGCTCCAAGGTCCCAGAGCAGCCAGCCGGCGACGCCGGCCGTTTCGCCGAGCAGCGATGCGAGGTGTCGCCGAGCTGCGGTGGGTGGATTCTCCTTAAGCAGGTTGGTCAGCGTCTCAAGGTGGCCGAGCGTCGGACCGAGTAGCGACCGGGGGCGGACATCCCGTTCCGACCGCTCTAACGTAACGGTGACCTTCTCGAGGTCCGCCAGAGTCGCTGTGTCGATCCGGCTGGGCCGCCGCAGCGTCCCAGCCAGTCGCTCCCAGGCCTCGGCCGGTAGCGCAGTAGAGAGCGGAGCCAGTGTCGTATCGCCGACCACGGCTGCCATGACACGGAGGAACTCTCGACGTTGCACTTCGTTGAGTCCCCATCCTGCCAGCAATCGGTCGAGAGCGGCGTAGGAGACCGGAGGCTCCGGCGCTGGCGCCAGCCCGAGCTCAGGAGCCGGCAGGTCAAAGAGAAGGCAGAGTAGGCGGGTGTAGTAAGTGCCAGGTTGGTTGACGCCCCGCTCCCAGCGGCTGACGGCATTCCAGTCAACCCCGGGCTCAGGTTCCCTCAGTTTGATAGCCAAGGCGTGGAGCTCCAATGCCAGCCGGTTTAGTGACCAGCCTCGGAGGCGGCGCTGCCGCCGTAGCTGCCAGTTCCACTGTCGCCGGCCTGCTGCCACCTTCACTCTCCGTCCGGGAAATCCGCAACTTGCCTAAGGCGCGCCCTATGTGCCTCCTCCGCCTAGTTTGCAAGCTCGGCGGTGATGGCAGTTGTGTCACTCGGTTCGCACTGGGCTTCCCCTTCTGAGGGAGGTCTTTCGTTGTCCAGCCCAAACAGCTCGGCCATGGCGGTGAGTGGGTCGATTGGCCCGCGCTTACAGCTGCGGAAGCTAGCTCTTGGGTTCTCGGCGCTGAGGCTGCGGCTCGATCAGGCGCTTCAGCTGCTCGCGATCGACGAATGTGCGGCGGTCTCCGCGACGTCGGTAGCGCTCCAGCAGCCCTTGCCGCAGCCACCGGTACAGCGACGACTTCCCGATGTCGAACTCACGGACGGCGTCGTCGGTGGAGACCAGGTCCGGCACGTCCGGAGTGTAGGTCGAGCCGGCCTGAGTTCGCCAAAGGTGCTCGAACTGTCTCAATCTATGCCGAACTGTGCACACACTGCTCACTGGAGAAGGAGGGAGACATGGCTGTGAACGCGTTCTCGATCGTTCCCGCCCCCGGCGTGGGAGGGGACGTCGATCCGGAGCTGATCTATGACCAGCTCCTTGGTCACGCCTGGCAATGCCGCACCTGCTGGCCATGGCGCAATCAGCTGTGGGCATTGGACCGGCTCTGCCCGACCGGCGCCGGCTTGGCTGATCGCTACGCGTTGGCCGAGGTGCGAAGGGGGAGGGGAGAGTGATGCGGGTCAGTCGAGAAAGGCGGCCGAAGGGATCGAGGCGCAAGCTGCCGCTCCTCCTGGCCGTGTTCATGGGGCTGCTGGCCCTGATGGTGCTCGGCCTGGCGCCGGCTCGCGGCGCTGGCCTCCGTTTCCTGGTGGCCGCCCTGCTCTTGGCGGTGATCTCCGTCCCGTTGGGCTGGATCTACTGGCATCGGACGCCTTTCGACATCTCGGCGAGGGTGCCTTGGCGGCTGAGCATGTGGCCGAAGCGGGGCTGGTATCAGCGACCCTTCCTGGGCTGGAGCGAGGGCTTCCTGGGCGAGCCCCGCTGGGCGATGGGGACCGAGGAGGACTCGGTGGGCGTGGTTGGGCCGCCGAGGGTGAACAAGACACTCGGGTCGGGGATCCCGCAGGTACTGCTCTGGGGCGGTCCGCTGGTCAGCATCGCGCCCAAGCCACAGGTCTTCCGAGCCACGGCAGCCCACCGGCGGCCGCTGGCCGAGAAGTACGTGGGCGGGCGCGTGATGATCTACGCGCCCACCGAGGACGGACGCATCGAGGGGCTGACGCCGATTCACTTCTCCCCAAGCGGTTCCACGGATCCGAACGTGGTCAAGCTCCGCGTCGCCAGCTGGATCGAGGCGGCGAAGACGGGTAAGGACGTCGAGAACGCCGACCATTGGCGTACCGGGGCGGCGCGGATCCTGCGCGGGCTGTTCCTGGCCTCGGCCCATCACCGTGTTCGTCGAGGCGACTTCACCCTGGTTCGGGAGTGGCTTGGCCGGCGGCGGCTGGAAGAGCCGATTCAGATCCTTCGCGATCTCGGCACCTTCGCGGGCGACCAATGGGCCAATGAGCTAGAGGGTGTGTTGAAGACGCCGGAGCGGGAGCGGGGCAGCTTCTTCTCCTCCGCGGAGACCACGATCGAGGCCACCAGCAATCCGAACGTCCTCCGGTCAACCACGGCCACGGACTTCGACCCTGAGGAGTTCCTGGAGACTCGCTCCTCGCTCTACGTGGTCAGCCCGACCGAGCATCAGAAGGCGATCGCGCCCCTCCTTTCCATGCTCGTAGAGACGATCGTCCACACCGCCTACCGGATGCATCGGGAAGGTCGGCTCGAGGCCCGTCTGCTGCTCAGCCTCGACGACCTGGCCAACTGCTGCCCGCTACCGCAGCTGGAGAGCATCTGCAGCCAGGGCGGGGGCCAGGGGGTGAACGTGGCCTGGAGCCTCCAGAGCCTGGCTCAGCTCCGCGACCATTTCGGGGTCGAGGCGGCGGAGGCGATCTGGTCCGCCACCCGCTGCAAGGTCGTGTTCGGCGGCCTGATCGATGAGCAGAGCCTGGACCGGCTCTCGGGCGTGATTCGCGAGGAGCGGGTACGGACGCGCGGTGAGACGGAGACAGACAAGGGGCGACGACGAAGCGTTCACGAAAGCTGGCGGCGGCGGCTCTCGCCGGGCCAGCTGCGGGAGATCCCCGACGGCTGGGCGCTGCTCATCTACCTGAACCAGGAGCCGCGGATGCTGCGTCAGCCGCTGGCCTTCAAGCGGCGTCTGTTTCGGGCGGCGATGCTGCCCTGGTCGGTGGCCGAGCGCCAGCTGGAGGCGGCCTGAGGCGATGCGCGTACGAGCTACAGCGTTCGCTGAGGGAGCTGCAGGCGGGGGCGCAGGCCTGCTGCGTCCGATGCTCTGGCTGGCCGCCCTGCTGGGCGTGGTGATGGCCCTGAGCTTGCTACTCGGCCAGCTCCGGGAAACCGTCCTCCTGAGCTCCCCTGATGTGCAGCGTGCCGAGGTGCGAGCCCAAGTGGCCGCAGCCGATCACAGAGCGGCCGAGCTGCAGCGGGACACTGCCAGCATCCGTTCTCAGCAGGCCTCGGAGGCGGCCTGGCAGCCGATCCTGGTGGGGGCGCAGCGGCTCGCCCTGCTCGGGCTGCTGCTGGCGATCCCGGCGGCCCTGGTTGCCGGTCTGATCGCCGGCATCTTCATCTTCCGTCGGCATCTGAGCCTGCCCACCCGCGACGGCCGGGTACCGCTGGTCGGACTGGATCGGGAGCTCTCCCGCGAGGCGCTCCTCCGCTATCAGGCGCTACGGGCCGCTGGCCCTGCTCTCGAGGTGCTACCTCCACCGAGACGACTCGGGGATGGGGGTGAAGACGAAGGCAGGGGAGGCGACTCGTATCGACGCCTTGCCCCCCAACAGAAAG
>JALZAW010000210.1 GCA_030948155.1 Candidatus Dormiibacterota bacterium
ATATAGGGACCGGTCTTGACCAGCTGGCCCAGCTCGCAGAGGTTCGCTCGATCGCGCACCAGCACGAAATGCCAGGGCTGGCGGTTCATGGAACTGGCTGTGAGGCGAGCCGCGGCGACTATCCGATCCACCACCTCGGTTGGCACTTCCCGGTTCTGATATTCGCGCACGGCGAGCACCGTCCGCACAGCTTCGAAGACTTCATTTGCCACGCCCTGATTGTCGAGGATCGCCCAGCCGCAGCCCGGGCGTCAGCGCCTGCACGAAGACTGCCGCCCACAACGACCTGGGCCCAATCCCTGGCGCAGGACACTAGAATCCCGGCAATGCAGCCGATCGCCATCGGTGAAGTCATGTGGGAGCCTTCGGCCGAGGTCATCGAGCGCAGCCGGCTGGACCGCTTCCGCCGTCGGCACGGCCTGAGCAGCCTGGCCCAACTTCAGGAGCGCTCGGTCAACGACTCCGAGTGGTACTGGCAGGCCCTGGTCCAAGACCTGGATATCCGCTTCGACACGCCTTACGACCAGGTTCTGGACCTGAGCGACGGCGTCGAGTGGGCCCGCTGGTTTGCGGGTGCTCGGCTGAACATCGTCAGCAGCTGCCTGGATCGCTGGCTCGAGGGATCAACTGCCGACCGGCCGGCGCTCATCTGGGAAGGCGAGCCGGGCGAGGTGCGCAGGCTCACCTACGGCGAGTTGAGCCAGGAAGTGGCGCGCTTTGCCGGTGCCCTTCGCGTCCTCGGCCTGGAGCCCGGCGACAGGGTCGGCCTGTTCCTGCCGATGGTGCCGGAAACAGCAGTCGCGCTGCTGGCCTGTGCTCGCATCGGCGCCGTCTTCATCCCGCTCTTCTCCGGCTATGGGCCAGGAGCCATCGCCGACCGCCTGCGGGATGGCGAAGCGAAGGTGCTGCTCTGCGCCGACGGCTTCTACAGGCGCGGCCAGGTGGTGAACATGAAGGAGACGGCCGACGCCGCCGTCGCCGAATCACCCACTGTCGAGCACGTTGTGGTGCTGCGCCGCGTAGGCCGCGATGTGCCCTGGCAGGAAGGCAGAGACCGCGACTGGCATCAGCTCGTCGCTGCTGCCGAACCGGTCTGGGAAAACCTGAGCTTGGGCCCGGACAGCCCTTTGATGGTCATCTACACCAGCGGCACGACCGGGCGGGCGAAGGGCGCGTTGCACGTGCACGCCGGCTTTCCCCTGAAGGCGGCGCAGGACATGGCGCATGGACTCGACCTGAACGAAGGCGAGACGATCTTCTGGTTCACCGATATCGGCTGGATGATGGGCCCCTGGCTGATCTTGGGCAGTCTGCTGCTCGGGGCCACGATGGTTCTCTATGAGGGCACGCCCGACACGCCGGCGCCAGACCGGCTCTGGCGGATGACAGCCGATCACTCGATCAACATCCTCGGCGTCTCGCCGACCCTGGTGCGCTCGCTGATGGGCCAGGGGGAGCAGTACCCAGCTCGCCATGAGCTCGGCAGTCTGCGGGTCCTGGCCGGGACCGGCGAACCCTGGAACCCGGAGCCTTTTCAGTGGTTCTTCAAGCACGTGGGTGGCGGCCGCTGCCCGATCGTCAACCTCACGGGTGGAACCGAGATCGCGGGCGGCATCCTGGCCGGAAATGTAGTCACTCAGCTCCGCCCGTGTTCCTTTGCCGGTCCGCTGCCGGGCATGGCTGCCGACGTGGTCGACGCCGAGGGTCGGAGCGTGCGCGGTGAGGTCGGCGAACTTGTGATTCGGCAGCCGTGGCCGGGTATGACACAAGGCTTCTGGCGCGATCGCCAGCGCTATCTCGACACCTACTGGTCGCGCTGGCCGGGTGTCTGGGTGCACGGCGACTGGGCCTACGTGGCAGAGGATGGTCTCTGGTACGTACTGGGCCGCTCGGACGACACCATCAAAGTGGCGGGCAAGCGACTGGGGCCGGCGGAGGTGGAATCGATTCTGGTCGCGGACCCCGCGGTTGCCGAAGCCGCAGCTGTCGGGATCCCCGATGAGTTGAAGGGCGAGTCTCTGGCCTGCTTCGTGGTGCTCCGCTCCGGTCAAGATCCCTCTGCGGATCTACAGGAAAGGTTGCGGCGCCAGGTGGCTGAAGCTCTGGGCAAGCCGCTCAAGCCGGCCATCTTGGAGTTTGTGTCTGAGCTGCCCAAGACTCGCAACGCCAAGATCCTGCGCCGAGTCGTGCGTGCTGTCTATTTGGGCCAGCCACCCGGCGATCTCGGCTCACTGGAGAACCCCTCCGCTTTGGAAGCGATCGCCGCCACGCGTGGCTGAGGCCGCCGCGCCGGCCGAATTCCGAGCCTCCCTCACCTCCGGCGATTGGGCCCGACTCGGGCTGCTCTGGTTGGGCGGCTTCTCCCTCCGGGTCACGCTGCTGGCGGTGCCGCCGGTGATACCGGCGATCCATGGCAGCCTGGGCCTGGACGAGAAGGCTATGGGAGTCCTCACCGGGCTGCCGGTGCTTCTGCTGGCGGCGGCAGCAATCCCCGGTTCCCTCCTCATCTCGCGCTTGGGAGCGAGGCGTGCCCTGCTCGCCGCCCTGGTGATCCTGGGCGCGGCGGGTGCGCTGAGGGGCGTGGGGCCGATGACAATTGTGCTCTACACACTCACCTTCCTCATGGGAACGGGTGTGGCGTTCGCTCAGCCGGTCTTCCCCACGTTGGTGCGTGACTGGTTTCCGAGCCGCGTCGGCCTGGCCACAGCGGCGTACAGCAACGGTCTGCTGGTGGGTGAAACGACACCCGTCAGCCTGACCGGTCCGGCGCTGCTGCCGGCGCTTCATGGCGGCTGGGCGGCCGCCCTGGCAGTGTGGTCGATACCAGTTCTGCTGGCGCTGGTCCTCTTTGCCGTCTTCACCTCCCACGTGGAGCAGACGGTGGGGGCAGTCCCTCGCCGCTGGTGGCCTGACTTCCGCGACAGACGCCTCTGGCACGTGGCGATGATCCTCGCCTTTGCCTCAGCTGTCTACTTCGGCACCAACACTTTCCTGCCCGACTACGTGCGCGCAGTCGGTCTGCCCCAGGCTAAGGACCCGGCGCTGGCACTGCTAAACGCCGGCCAGCTGCCCGCCTCCTTGCTGGTGCTTGCCTTTCCCGACCGGATCCTCAGACGGCGCTGGCCCTTCGTCGCCTGCGCAGTGGGCATGGGCGGGGGGCTGACGGGCATGATCCTGGGCCCACCCGGGCTGATCCTCTTCTGGTCGGCCGGCATCGGCTTCTTTGCCGGCCTGGCGCTGATCTTGACCCTGACCCTGCCCCCCGTCCTGGCCTCGCCGGCGGACGTGCCCCGCTATAGCGCCGGTCTGTTCACCGTCAACTACGCTGTCAGCTTTGCTGGACCGGTCATCGGTGGAGCGGCCTGGGATTACACGGGTCGACCCCAGGCGGCGTTCGCGGCCCTGATTGTGGGCACTGCAGTGATGGCCTTGTTGGCGCTCTTGGTGAATCTGCGGGACGGTCCGAGCCAGCTAGTCGGCGAGCAGCGGCACCAGGCTTGAGCTGCCGACGTCAACCAGGCCCCGATCGGTCAGCTTCAACTCGGGGATGACAGTCAGGCCGAGAAAGCTCAGCGTCATGAAAGGGGCCCGGCCACCCACTCCCTGGCGCGCCACCTGGTCCTGCAGGTCACGGAGTCGCGAGAAGACCTCGGCCAGAGGCCTGTCGCTCATCAGCCCTGCCACCGGCAGCGCCAGCTCGCCTGTGATCCGGCCCGCCTCCGCCACCACCAGTCCACCACCCAGCTCCGCCAAGCGTCGGACGCAGAGCGCCATGTCCTCGTCGTCGACCCCCATGACTATCAGGTTGTGAGCATCGTGCGCCACCGTCGAGGCGTAGGCACCCCGCTGCAGGCCCACGTTGGTGGCAAAGCCAAGGCCGATCCGGCCGCTGGCATGGTGCCGCTCGACCAGCGCCAGTTTGACCAGATCCCGGCCGGGATCAGCCACGCAGCAGCCCTGCTCGACAGCCGGCTCCATCTCCTCCGTGGTGGTGAGGAGCTGCTGGTCGCGGACGCCCAGAACCCTGATCTTGCCAGTCACTGCCGGCACCCGGAAAGAGCTCGCGGTGGCCGGCGCGGCATGCATGGTCTGCCGCACCCAGTCGGGCGCAGTCAGCTCCGGATAGATCGGTTCGGCGCCGCGCTTCAAGACCCGACGGGGGTGGAAGTCGGTGAGATCGTCCAGTACGAGGATGTCCGCCTGGTACCCGGGGGCGATCGCGCCCAGGGCCGGGAGCCGGTGATAGAGGGCGGGATTCAGCGTGGCCATGACCAGGGCGTCCTCGGCCGGCACACCTGCCGCCACCGCCACCCTCAGCATCTGGTTTAGATGTCCCTCTCGCACTATGAAATCAGGCTCCCGATCGTCAGTGCAGAAGAGACAGCGCTGGGGGCCGTAGCGCAGCGGGATCGGCAGCAGATCCAGCAGGTTGCGGGCGCCGGAAGCTTCCCGCAGCATCAGCCACATGCCGAGCCGCAGCTTCTCCAGCGCCTCGTCAGCGGTTGTCGCCTCGTGGTCGGAGCGGATCCCGGCGGCGAGATAGGCGTTGAGCTGCCGGCCGCCCAGTCCGGGCGCGTGGCCATCGATGTGGCCGCCCGCCAAGCCGAGCTTGGCCAGCTCTTGCTCCGCTCCGGCGATGACACCCGGATAGTTCATCATCTCGGCCAGACCTATCACGCGGGGGTGCTTCAGCAGCTCCGAGAGGTCGGCCTGAGTCAGCGGCGCCAGCGATGACTCCAGCGGCGAGGCCGGCACGCAGGAGGGGGCCATGAAGTAAACATCGAGCGGCAGATCGGCGGAGGCTTCCAGCATCCACTCCACCCCCCGCCGCCCGAGCACGTTGGCGATCTCGTGGGGGTCGGCGACGACCGCCGTCGTGCCCTGCGGGACGACTGCTCGGGCGAACTCGTGAGGCATGAGCTTGGATGACTCCAGGTGGACGTGGCCGTCGATCAGGCCCGGCACCAGGTGGGCGCCCGAGCAGTCGTCGATCTGCTCTCCGTCGTAGCTGCCCATGCCCACTACGTGGCCGTCGAAGATCGCCACGTCGACCTCCAGCCACTCTCGGGTGAAGACGCTCAGCACCTGGCCGCCGCGCAGCACCCGCTCCGCCGGCCTATCGCCCCTGGCAACGGCCATCCACTCAGCGTTGATGGCTGGGAAGAATACCCCTCAGCCTCCTGGCTCACGCGCCGCGGGAGTTTCGAAGGTCGGCCGGCGATGAC
>JALZAW010000211.1 GCA_030948155.1 Candidatus Dormiibacterota bacterium
CTCGCATCCCCAGCCCCCGAGCGGCGTCACGCAGCTCGGGGTCGATATCCCGCATGCCCACGAAGCTGTTGGTGACGATCGGCGGGATGGCCAGCGCCACCAGCGCCAGAAAGGCGGGAGTAGCGCCTATGCCGACCACCTGAACGGCGATCACCAGGATGGCGAAGGATGGAATCGCGCGGCCGACATTTGCCACGTTGATAGCCAGGCCGCCGCCCTTGCCCCAGTGACCAAGAGCCAGCCCGATGGGCAGGCCGATCAGGGTAGCGGTGACGGTCGCAGCGATCGACATCACCACGTGCTCTTGCAGCCGGTTCGGGATGCCGCCCGTGCCCTGCCAGTGGACGGGGTTTAGAAACCACTGAGCGACCTGCTGCAGGAAGCTCACGCGCGGCTCCAGGGCGTGATCAGGCGCTGGAACATATTCAGGCTCACATCAGCGACCACTGCCAGAACGACTGAGAGAAAGGCGCCGATCACGAGCGGGGTCGGAAAACCCTGGATCAAGCCTGACAGGATCAGAGAGCCGAGGCCGCCCTGACCGATGAGGGCTGTGATGGTGACGAGTCCGATGGTAGTGACTGTGGCGATGCGGACTCCCGCCATGATGACGGGCAGGGCCAGCGGCAGCTCCAGCGCGATCAGCCGGCGAAAGGGCCTGTAGCCCATGCCGACAGCTGCGTCCCGAACCTCGTCAGGCACGCCGTCGAGCCCCACGATGATGTTCCGAACCAGGATCAGCAGTGTGTAGGTGACGAGCCCTATCTCCGAGGTGAGAGTGGTCAAGCCTGTGAACGGAACCAGAAGCGCGAAGAGCGCCAGCGATGGAATCGTGTAGAGGGCTCCGGTTGTGGCCAGCACTGTGCCCCGACTGCGGCGGTAGCGCCAGGCCAGCAGGCCGATCGGAATGGCGATCAGGATGCCCACGCCGATGGCGATGGCGGTGAGCACAATGTGCTGGAAGAGAGCGTCCCAGATAGTTCCGAGGTGACGCCCTACCCAATTCCAACGGATCCAGGGTTCGCCGGAAACGAGCAGCACAGGTCAACTCTAGAGGGCTGCCGCGCTTGCGGTGGCGCTGCAGTGCGTGCCACCAATGGTCCAGTCACTTGCCACCAACTGTCCACTAGAGTTATCTGATGCTTTCTCTCGAGCGAGTCTCGAAGCGGTATGCCAACGGCTCGGTCGCCGTTCGCGAGCTCGACCTCGAGATCAAGGACGGCGAAACCTGCATCCTGGTCGGGCCGTCGGGCTGCGGTAAGACGACAACGCTGCGGATGGTCAACCGGATGATCGAGCCCTCAGGCGGCCGCATAGTTCTGGACGGCCGCGACGTGACCAGGATTGATCCCGTCGAGCTCCGGCTCAAGATGGGCTACGTCATTCAGCAGGTAGGCCTCTTTCCGCACCTCAGCATCGCCGACAACATCGCCACGGTGCCCAAGCTGCTCGGCTGGGATGGCAAGACGACAAAGAGCCGCGTCAATGAGCTGCTGGAGCTCGTCGGCCTGCCGCCTGGCGAGTATGCCAACCGCTATCCGCACCAGCTCTCGGGCGGTCAGCGCCAGCGCGTGGGTGTCGCTCGAGCGCTGGGCGCCGACCCGCCGGTGCTGCTGATGGACGAGCCCTTCGGCGCCATCGACAGGGTGACCAGGGACCGTTTGCAGAACGAGTTCCTCCGCATCCAGTCGCAGATGCACAAGATAGTCGTCTTTGTCACTCACGACATCGATGAGGCCATCAAGATGGGCGACCGCATTGCGATCCTCAGTCAGGGCGGCAAGCTGGAGCAGTACGACTCCCCGGCTCGGATGCTGGCCCAGCCCTCAACCGAATTCGTCGCTGACTTCCTGGGCCCGGACCGCGGCCAGAAGCGTCTCTCAGTTGTCACCATCGACGAGGGCCGGCTGGAGAAGGCGACGCGCTACCACACAGACGCCGACATCGCTGTGGAGGCCTCGCTCGCCGACGCTCTCTCCTGCATGTTGCTGCACGACACCGACCGCGTGCGCGTGCACAGGAACGGCCAGGTCCTGGGCGTGCTGACGCTGACGGGACTGATCGACACCGCCGTCACGACGGCGGATGGGGTGGCGCCCGACCGCTCGAGCTGGCGGACCAGCTAGCGACGAGTACCAGCCATCCGCTCCAGGCGCTGGATGCGATCGTCCAGGGAAGGATGGGTGGAGAACATTCCGCTCAGGCTTCGGCCGGACAGCGGGTTCACGATGTAAAGATGGGCGTAGGCGGGCTTCGCGACGGGCGACGCGTACGTCTGACTGGAGCTCTCCAGCTTGCGCAGGGCGCTGGCCAGAGCCAGGGGTTGGCCGCTCACCTCAGCCCCAGTGTGATCGGCCTCGTACTCGCGAGAGCGAGAGATCGCGAGCTGAATCAGGAGGGCCGCGATCGGACCCAGAATGGCCAGCGCCAGCACGCCGATCAGGCCGAACGCGCCTCGATCCTGCTGATCGCGGCCGCCGAAACCGAAGGCCTGCCACTGCAACAGGCTGGCGATGAATGTGATGGCCGCGGCCATCACCGCGACCACTGAGCTGATGAGAATGTCGCGGTTGCGCACGTGGGCGAACTCGTGCGCCAGCACCCCGTAGAGCTCTTCTCCGTCGAGGATCCGGAGCAGCCCCTCGTTCACGCAGATGGAGGCGTGATGCGGGTTGCGGCCGGTGGCAAAGGCGTTGGGCGTGGGATCGGGGCTCACGTAGACGCGCGGTTTGGGGACGGCGTACTGCTGGGCCAGGCGGTCGGCCAGGCGGTGCAGACCGGGGGCGTCGAAGGGCGTCACTTCGCGCGCCTGGGCGGCGTGGAGCGCTAGCTGGTCACCCTTGAAGTAGGCGATGCCGTTGGTGATAAGGGCGATGCCCAGCCCCAGCGCCAACCCCAGCCCCGCGCCCAGGCCCGTGGCGTAGCCCAGCGCCGAGCCCGCGATGACCAGGATCACTGAGAGCACGATCATCCAGAGAAAGGTCTTGAACCAGTTCATCGCTGCTTCGTTTCTTCCCTCACTGCCAGATAATCACGCAGAGCTTGGAGATGGCTGGGGAAGGCGAGCTCCGGGAGTCCATCAGTGGCGAAGGCGGCCACCTCCAGCATCTCCTCACCAGCCTGCGGAGTCTCACCCTCGCGAAGCCTGGCGCTGTAGGCGATCGCGATCAGGCTGGGGGCGCTGTCCCTGGCCACGTGGTAGACGTTCAGCAGCCGCGTGATGTCGATTTGGGCGCAGACCTCCTCCCAGCACTCGCGGGCGGCGGCTTCGGCCGGATCCTCGTCGTCGTTGACGAAGCCGCCGGGCAGGCACCACCTGCCATAGCCGGGATCGATGCCCCGCCGGCCGAGGACCAGCTCGCCCCTGTCGTTCTCGACCACTACCACTGCCACCACCTTGGGGTCGTGCCAGAGCACGAAGCCGCAGCGCTCGCAACCCTCCACCTCGCGACCTTCGCGGCTCTGCGTCTGGAGCGGAATGCCGCAGTTCAAGCAGAAGTGAGACGCCGGCATGGAAACGCTGACGATCGTATAGCTCCGAGCGGGCTGCTTATACTCGGCGGCCGGACCACGAGTCCACATTTGGAGAACCCTCCTGGATCTGCTTTTCTTTGAAGACCTGACGCTCGGCACTGTCTGGACCACGCGCCGCCGCACGGTACTCGACTCTGATCTCAGCGCCTACGCAGGCCTCTCAGGCGACTTCGGCCCGCTTCACGCTGATCGCGAACACGCTCGAGGCTCCCACTTCGGCGGCCAGGTGGTGCCCGGGGCGCTGCTGGTAGCCATCGCGATGGGGCTGGGCAGCATGGACGTGCCGCTGGCCCGGACGGTCGCGCTGGTCGGCACCACCTGGCGCTTCGAACGCCCGGTGAGGCCAGGCGACACAGTCCGCTGCCGCTGGCGGCTCAACCGGAAGCGAGCGGTGGAGGAGCCCGCCTGGGGGCTGTGTGGCTTTGCCGTGGAGATGGAGAATCAGCGGAGCGAGGTGGTGGCCAGCGGCGACGTGGTCCGATTGCTCGAGCGGCGGCCGGTGGTGGGGGCGGAGCCGGCACCGGTGGCGGCTCCGCCGGAAGGCGAAGTCGCGCGGACCGGGCGCCGCCGCCGGCGACGCCGCGCTGCCAACGGCGACAGCCCCTCCGTCCAGCCGCTGGTGGCCGCCGAGCTGCTGGCCGCCCAACCCTCGCCTGAGCAACAACCCTTTGTCGAGAGCCTGCCCAGCCTCGAAGCGACAGGAGAAGGCATGAGCGTGGCCGGAACGGCTCCCGGTGAAAGCCCGCCGCGCAATGAGTCAGCGGGTGCCGCGACCGGCGCGGTCGCGGCGTCGGCGCCGGAGCAGGGGGACGGGGGATCCTCTCCGGCTCGGCGGCGGCGGCGGCGCGGCGGCCGTGGGCGGGGAGGACGGGAGCCGGTGGGCCCCGAGCTGCTGGCCCTGCAAGCTGTGGACGAGGAGGCGCCGACGCCCGGTGCAGCGACGGCGGCGATGGCCGGCGCCGGGCCGGCCGTCAGCCACTCAGCGAGGACCATTGTCCCGACGCCACCGTTCCGTGGCGAGCAGGTCGCGCCGCCGGAGCCGGCCGGCGCGCCGGTGGCGTCCGTCATCAGCCCCCCGCCACCGGAGGACGCCAGGCCGGGATCGTCGATTCCCTCGGCGCCCACTCCGCCAGCGGCTTCCGGAGCGACGCGCGAGTCGGCGCCGGCAGTCACTGCCTCCCTGCCGGCTCCTCCCACACCGTTCAGCCAGGAGCCGACCGAGCTGGACCCGAACCGATTCGCCCCGCTGAACGCCCCGTCAGCGCAATCTCCAGCCGCGTCCGCGCCGGCGGAGGTCGCCGCCGGCGACGAACCAGCCCGTCGACCACGCCGTCCCCGCGGTCCCCGCCGACCGGCCGGCGGATCCACCGGTGGCCCCGAGACGCCTGGGCCTCGAGCAAGCAGCGAAGGGCTGGCCCCGGCAGGCGCCGAGGCCGGCCACTTGAGCGGCAGCTCGGCTGCGCCGTCCGCGCCTACCCGAGCACGTCGGCCGCGCAGGAGCCGACCGCCTTCCGCCGCCATCGCCGGTCAGTCAGCCGCGTCAGGCGGCGGCGCTTCAGAAGCCCCCTCCGCCGGCGGATCCTGAGATGCCAATCGGAGTCGAGCCGGCAGGACGGGGCAGCCGGCGATACTAACCGGCTGGAGGAGGAACCCAGCTGCCCCCAGGGCCTTGCTCAAGTGACTCCAGAT
>JALZAW010000212.1 GCA_030948155.1 Candidatus Dormiibacterota bacterium
CCTGCTCATCGTTGTGCTGGCACTCGCGCTGATCGCCGGCGGCCTCTGGGCACTGGCCATCAGCGTCGCGCATGCCCTCAGCATCGGCTGGCGGCCTGGCTGGTTGCACTACTTCGATCAAAGCCTCCATCAGGCTCTGAAGACCCTATCCACCCTCCAACTCGCGGACTGGCGAGTCCTGGCTTCGGCCGCCGCGCTGATCGTTCTTGGCCTCCTGCTCCTGCTGCTCGAGCTGCGGCCCTGGCCGCCTCTGATCGTCTTTCTGGACGAGGACGACACGGCAAAATGGTGGCTTCACCGAGCCGCCTTCGAAGGGATGCTGGGCTCCTTGCTGATCAAGGAGACGACGGCCGTCGGAGTGCGCGCTCGGCTCCGCGGTCGCCGAAGCTGGCGGCTCCGAGTCGAGGCTGCGGGCTCACCGCACATGCGGGGGGAGGTCGAGCAGCTGGTGCACTCAAGTCTGGAGCGGTTGGGGCACGCTGATGACAGCGCCATCCGCGTACGCATCCACGAGCCTCGGGTGGCCTGATGGCAGTCTTCAATCGTCTGCTCGCGATCCTAATCGGCCTGCTCCTGCTCGCGGTCGGCGGCACCGGACTGGCCTTGGGCTTGGGGGCTCTGGGCGCGACCTTCGCTCAGCTGGCAGCGGTTCCGGCGGCTATCGAACAGCTCGCCCTGGCCCCCACCCAAAACGGTCTGATCGGCCTGGCTCTGGCAGGCCTGCTGGCTCTGCTGGTGGGTCTCGTCCTGCTGCGCGCTGAGTTGAGAGTGCCAGGTCAGCCGCGCATGGCCGACCTACAGTACGCACAGCCGAGCGATGAGCCGGGCTTCGGCCATGGCCGGACAGTGGTTCGCGCTGGAGGCCTTGAGCACGGGGTCAGACAGAGCCTGCAGACACTCCCCGCTGTTGTCCGCGCGCACGCTCAGCTGGCTGGGAGCCCGGCGCGTCCGAACCTGCTCATCGACCTCGAGATGGATGCCGAGACTCGATTGTCGACGCTGAAGTCGGAGGTGGCGCAGGCGATCGAGCGCTTCCGGCTGACGTCGGGAAAACAGCCCTCGACAGAGGTTCAGATCCGCTTGGTCAATGCTCGGCGTCCAGTCAACTGACGGCTGCTTCGCCGACTCCGCACGCAGCTGTGTGATGGCTTCCAAAGAAACTGCTGGCACCTGAGGGGCCCATCGCTCACCGCTCGTTGCGGCTAGTCGAAACCGCAGGCAGCGGAGGTCGCTGAATTGCCTTTTGGACTCGACGACGCGACCGTGCGGCAGTTCATAGAGCTCACCAAAGGCCACCCGCCGTGGCTCCACTTGGTTCGGGCGGCCGACCAGGTTGCTGGCGGCGATGCGCTCGATCTCGGCTGCGGAGCTGGGCGGGACACTGAGCACCTGCTGAACCGGGGCTTCCGCGTGACAGCTGTCGACTCCTCTCCCTGGGCAGGGGCGGCACTGCGTCAGATGCCGCATCAAGCTCGCCTGCGTTTCGTCCAGTCGAGGATCGAAGACTTCCATCCACTGACCTACGACCTGATCAACGCCCAGTACGCATTGCCCTTCATTCGCTCAGATCTCTTCAACGCTTGCGTGGCACGGTTGATCGCCGCCCTCCGACCTCGAGGTGTGCTGGCGGCGAACTTCTTCGGACCACATGACGAGTGGAACGTACCCGGAGATCAGAGGACCTTCGTCACCCAGGCCGAGCTGGAGGCCATGCTCACTGGGTTGGAGATCGTGGCGCTTTCCGAGGAGGACAAGGACGGCCAGACTGCCTTTGGCACAACCAAGCACTGGCACGTCTACCACGTGATCGCGCGGCGAACCGCCTAGCCAAGCTCGCCCTGCTTCGCAGGCTGCGCTCGAACGGTGGCCTCAGCCACGGGAACCGCAAGCGAGCCTGATCGTGACCGGCTCCGGAGGCGTCCCGGGTGCTCTACTCAGCTGTGACGTAAGCGGCGGTCAAACCGCCGTCGACCAAGAACGTAGCGCCGTTCACATACGAGGACGCGTCCCCGGCAAGAAACAGGGCAGCGTTTGCGATCTCGCGCGGTTTGGCCAGCCTTCCCATCGGCAGATGGACCCGCCGCCGCTTGTACGCGTCCGGATCGTCGGTGAAGAGGCGCGTCAGCAGCGGGGTCTCGACAGGTCCCGGGCAGAGCGCGTTGACGCGGACACCCTGGCGGGCAAACTGCACAGCAAGCTCGCGGCTGAGGGAAAGAACAGCCCCTTTCGATGCCGTGTAGGCGATCTGCGAGGTGGCCGCGCCGACGAGCGCGACGAAGGAGGCAACGTTGATCACCGAACCGCCACCACGTTCCAGCAGGTGCGGGATGCCGTACTTGCAGCAGAGGTAGACGCCCTTCGCGTTGACGGCCTGAACCCGATCCCAAGCCTCGGGCTCGGTGCCCAGGATGGAACCATCCTCTGGCGGCATGATGCCCGCGTTGTTGTAGAGCACGTCAATGCCGCCGTAGCGCCGGACGGTCTCCGCGTACATGGCACTGACGCTCTCGGGGTCGCTGACGTCGACCTCTTGGTAAAAGGCGCGTCGCGAGTCGCCGCCTATCAGCTCACCTCCAGGCCGGCTGACGTCCGCGACGCAGACTCGCGCCCCTTCCTCTAAGAACAGTAGCGCTGCCTCCCGCCCGATCCCAGCGGCCGCTCCGGTGATGACGGCGATCTTGCCGTCAAGCGCTCCCATATCAGCAGCTCATTGCCAGCGAAGCACGCGGTGACGGTACGCGCTGTAGTCGGCTCCGAACCAGCCGTGGGCGCCCGGCCGCTGGACCACGTCGCCAGGCCGCCAGTGGTGGAAGTCGCTGCTCTCGGAGGCTTCGCTCATGCGTACCTCCCCAAAACGTACCTGTCGAAGGCACCACTATTTGTGCCGTCGGGCCACCAGCACTGAATCGTGGATGGTGGCGGTGCGGCCTTTAGGGTCCAAGGTGGAGCGGGCGCGGGGGTTGGACTCCCTCTCGCTATCAGGACTGGTTGGCGACAGCGCTTATAAGCCTGCGCCATCGCTGCGGCAGCCGCAGCACCGATCGGCGGTTGTTTCCTCAACAGTTTCTTTTTCAACCAGAGGCCATCCTGGTCTTTGAACGGCTCTCCAGCGACCGTTTTAGCCTCGAGAGGGCTGAGCCAAGTCCTGCCGGGTGAGATCCTCGAGGAGCTGGCGGCAGTTTGGGGGCATCCTCTCTAGCCAGGCCATTGCATTGTTATGACTGGCGGCGAAGCGTGCCGTCGGCTGCGTCGACCCCCCGGCCAGCGCGGCCTATTCGACCGTTAGAGCCTTCAGGAGCCCGTCGCTCAAGTCTCCCGCCGTTTGCTGAGGAAGTTGACCGCAAAAACGGCTTTGGTGGGCCGCGACGGGATCGAACCGCCGACCTCTGGCATGTCAAGAAGTTCCTATCTCCGGCGAGTTGGAGACTGGCCAGTTCGAGTTCATTGATGGCGACTGCTTGTTCCTAATCCGCTATAACCCAGCGCTAGCTTGCTGCACAGTATCAGGAGGTTCAGAAAATGAAGTTATCGCTCACCTGGCGCGATAATGTGCGGCATAGCCTTCGAACGAACGTTCGCACCGCGAGCGTCGCCATCACTGCGTAGATCGCCGCTGTTGGCCGGCGTGGCCCTGACCCTGCTCGGCAAAGTCGTGGCACGCTGGCCGCTGGTGGCTAGTCCGCCGGGCGGGTATCGGATCGCCTGCCGACCTAGAGACCCGATGACTCAGAGCCAGCGTGCGGTCGTGCCGGGTCCTTAGCCGAGCCGGCTGCGGGATGCTCCCGGCAACCTGGTGGGCACGAACGTCGCTGGAGCGAAGTAGCCTTCGGCGCGCTCAGGTCATGCGCGGCTAGTCCGAACGGTACTCGAACGTCGTGGCGAAACCGCAACGACCGTGGAACTCGAAGTTCAGCGGGTCGTCCTCGACCTTGAGGGTCTCATGCAGGAGCTCCTCGCCAGGCCGGTCGTGGCCGGGGATGCCGCAGGACACGGCCTCGTCGGAGACAAAGGGCCCCCGCGCCATGACCCGAACCGCGTCGTTGGCGCGTATCCGTTGACGGCCCCGCTCGTGCGACACCGCGATCTCGGCCGGGCGGACGCCGTATACCTCTTTGATCGCCGGCGTGTAGTTGCGGCTCGGCGTGCCTCCGGCGCGGCCCAAAAAGATTTCGGCAAGGGCCGTTTGGCTCGGCTCGTCGGCGCGCTCATCGACGTAAAGGCGGACCCGCCAAGGGGCGCCCCGCTCATCTTCGTCCCAGTAACCAGCCATGACAGCGTTCAAGCCGGCCAGGTCGATGTCGCCGAAATGGCCTTCGTCCACAGTCCACGCGATCGCAAACTGGCAAAGCTGGTACTGGGCCCTGGTGCCATTGCGGCCACCAATGCTGCGGCAGGGGCAGATCGCCTCGCAGTTGCAGGCCTCCACGTAGCCTCCGCTCACGCGCCAGGCGGTCACATCACCACCAGGATCCCACCGATCAACATACCCAGGCCAGCCACCATGGCAAGGCCCTCACCGTGGCGCCAGTTCTTCTCGGCTAGGATCAGCGCTGCAAGCGCTGCCATCCAAGGCAAGCTCATCAGGCCGGCAACCGTCAGCACGGCCATCAGCGCCCAGCAGCAGCCCAGGCAAAACGCACCGTGGCGGGCACCCGCAAGCAGGCCTCCTCTGGCGCCCGTCGCGAAGTCGTGGGTCATCACGAAGCCCAGTGGCGAGCGGCATCCTCGCAGGCAGGCGCCCTTCCAGGGACTGAGCTGGTAAAGTCCGGCGACTACGAGCACACCACCCAACGCGAGCTTGCCAAGCGAGCTGGCCGCCATGCCCGCAATCGCGCCGTGCGACCCGATGAATACCGTCAGCGGCACTACCCCAGCGGCCGTCCAGAGGAGGAGATAGCCGGCTGTGAAAGGCAGCGATGCCAGATGCCCGCCGCCACGGGATTCAACTACCCGAGCATAAGCCAGGGCAAGCGGAGCGGTGGCCGGCAGCATCATGGCGGCCAGCATGGTGACCCAGATGCCCAGGTAGGCAAGGGCCGAGATGTCCATGGCCATTGCCATGCCCCCGGCCTCCAGCGCCAGCAACCCCCAGGCTGTGGCGGCAAGCGCTAGGAGGGCGGCGCCGAGCCCTAGATTCAGGCGGCCGAGGCTGATCACGAGCGGTACTCGAACTCCGTGATGAAGCCGTTGGCGCCTGCAGCTCCAGCCTTCC
>JALZAW010000213.1 GCA_030948155.1 Candidatus Dormiibacterota bacterium
GATCTGGTGATCGTAAAGCCGCAGAAGGATGCGCCTGACGGAACGATCATCGTGGCCCTGGTCGAGGACGAAGCCACAGTCAAGCGCTTGGACCGTTCGCGGGGCCGGGTTCGGCTGATCGCCGAGAACGACGCTTACGCGCCCACCGAGCCCGACCAGGTGGAGATGGTCGGGGCGGTAAAGGGGCTGGTCCGAACCTACTGAGCCCCGGCGGCGGGGTTGTGGCGAGTTCAGGTCGCGACCCCATGCTCCCGGAGCGCCTCGTTGAGAGACACCTTCTCGTCGGTCCGGGCGTTGCGCCAGCCGATGATGAGCCCCGTGGCCACCTGGTAGTCGCCCGCCGGAAAGCGCTTGGCCCGACTTCCAGGTATGACTATCGCGCGGGGCGGCACCTCGCCCCTGTGCTCGACTGGTACGCTGCCGGTCACGTCGATAATTGGCGTTGTGGCTGTAAGGACCACATTCGCGCCCAGCACCGCGCCCTCTCGGACCAGCACCCCTTCGGTGACTATCGAGCGAGAGCCGATGAAGCAGCTGTCCTCGATGATCACCGGCCTGGCCTGGAGTGGCTCCAGCACACCTCCGATGCCCACGCCGCCGGCGAGATGAACGCCCGCTCCCACCTGAGCGCACGAACCGACGGTGGCCCAGGTGTCGACCATGGTGCCGCTGCCGACGTGGGCGCCGATGTTGACATAGCTGGGCATCAGAATCACCCCCTGGGCCAGATGGCTGCCGTAGCGGGCCACCGCCGGAGGCACCACGCGCACGCCAGCCTCCGCCAAGCCCGTTTTCAGAGGGATCTTGTCGCGATAGTGAAACGGGCCCACGTCGATGGTCTCCATCTGCCGCAGCCGGAAGTAGAGAAGGATCGCCTTCTTCACCCACTCGTTGACCTGCCAGCCTTCGGCTGTGGGTTCCGCGCTGCGGACGCGGCCGCTGTTCAGCGCGGCAATCGTCAGCTCGACGGCTTCGGCGTCGATCTGGCCTGACTCGAAGGCGCCGTCGATGCGCTGCCGGAGGACCTCGCTAGCCACTCTCCGCTCGGTCGAACGCGCCACCTCAAAGCGCCTCAGACAGGATCTCGACGGCGCGCTGGCACTCAACCAAGGTGGGCACCAACGCCAGGCGAAAGTAGCCCTCGCCCGAGGCGCCGAAGAATGAACCCGGCGCCACCACCACACCCAGCTCCAAAAGACGCGCCGCAAACGCCTCGGCGGTCTGCTCGCCAGGCACCCGGCACCAGAGGTAGAACGTGGCCTCCTTGCCAGCGACCTCCACCCCCCGGGCGCTGAAGAGCTCCAAGAACAGCTCCCGCTTGACCGCGTAGGCGGCCCTCATGCGAGCGACGTGGGCCTCTTGGGCCAGGGCCCGGATCGTGGCTTGCTGGATGAACTCGGGTATCGCCACGCCGGCCAGCGGCCGCCAGAGGTTGTAGCCCTGAACCAGCTCCGCCGGGGCGGCCAGCCAGCCGCTGCGATATCCCGTCATCGATGACCGCTTGCTTTGAGTGTTGAACACGCACACGCGGGAGCGGTCGTGCGTCTGGAGCGCGGACACCGGCGGCGCGCCGAAGTAGATCTCGCTGTAGGCCTCGTCGGAGGCGATCAGGAAGTCGTGCTCGGCAGCGAAGCGGGTGAGGCCTTCATAGAAATCCAGCGACGCTAGAGCAGCCGTTGGATTGTTTGGATAGTTGACCCAGATGATGCCAACCCGTTCCCACTCCCGGTCGGGCAGTTCGGCCAGATCGGGCAAGAAACAGTTCTCCTCGCGCAGAGCCAGCTTCAGCACCCGCGCGCCCGCCAGTAGGGCCGCGCGTTCGTAGATCGGATAGCAGGGCTCACAGATCACCACCGTGTCCTTGCCGCTGCTCTTATCCAGCGCAATGAAGGGCAGGCTGAAAACTGCTTCCTTGCTCCCCAGCGTGGGCATGATCTCGCGGCTGGGCTCCAACTCGACTCCGTAGCGGCGAGCCAGCCAAGCCGCTATCGCCTCCTTCAGCTCGGGCAGCCCTGTCGCCTTGGGGTAGCTCGAACGTTCTTCGACGGCGTCGATCAGACTCTGGCGGATGGCGGCATCAGTGGGCTCATGCGGATCGCCGACGCTGAAGTCAATCAAGTTCAGGCCGCGGCGCAGAGCCCGCTGCCGAGCCTGGTCCAGCGCCAGGAAAGGATAGGGCCGCATGCCTGTGAGAACTGGGTTCAGCCGCATATGTACTCGCGGAGGATCGAGAGGCTGGTGCCCAGCGCTTCGATGCTTACCCTCTCATCGCGCCGGTGCGCGAAGCCGGGGTCGCCGGGACCGAAGTTGACGGCATCCATCCCTTGGGCGGCGAACTCGGCGACGGGCGTCCAGGCCTGCTTGGGTTCCAGGCCGAGGCTGCAAGTGTCGCGCAAGCGTTGGAGCAAGGGATTGCGCAGGTTGACTGGGGCACCCGGAGCGTTGCTGCAGACTGTCAGCTCGCCGTCCGGGCCGACCAGCTTGCGCAGCCGCGCCTCGGCTTCGGCCGGAGTCCGGTTGCCAGCAAAACGGAAATTCAGTCCCGCGACGCAGCTGTCGGGCACCACGTTGCCGGCCACGCCGCCGCGGATCTCCGTCACGCTGACGACCTCGCGGAATTTGAGCCCGTCCAGCACGACCTCGTGCGGCTCGAGCTGAGCCAGCCTCTGCAGCCCACGCACGGCTTCGTGGATGGCATTGCGGCCGAGCCAGGGCCGGGCTGAGTGCGCCGCCACCCCGGCGAAGGACAGCTCAGCCATTATGTTGCCCAGGCAGCCGGCCTGGAGCCGGTTGGCAGTGGGTTCCATGACCAGAGCCAGCTCTGCGCCAAGAATTGCTGGGCAGCTACCGAAGAGGCCTGACAGCACGCTCTCCGCCAGCGCCATCTCTTCTCGCCCGAAGATCACGAAGAGCGGGTTGAGCCGGCGTTCAGTGCCCGCAGCCAGCTCCGCCGCCAGGGCCAGCATCACTGCCAGGGCGCCCTTCATGTCGGCTGCGCCGAGCCCAAACACCTCGCCGGCCTCTATCCTCCCCGGCAGGTTGCCCTGCTCGGGCACGGTGTCAGAGTGTCCGGCCAGGATCAGATCGGGCCGACCGCCGAGGCCGAAGACTATCGCGTCCGCCTGTCTGTGCACCACCTCGAGACCGGCCTGGGCGGCCACGTGCTCAGCTATCCACCCCGTCAGCTCCTGCTCCTGGCGGCTCACCGAGCGAATGTTGATCAGCGAGAGCAGAAGTTCGGCGAGCTGCCTGGGCGGCGTCAAGCGAGCAGGTAGCTCTGGAAGCGATGAAGCGCAGCACGCGGCGCGCGGCCGAGCGCGCGGGTTCCGGCCGGCGTGTACTCGGTGCGCTCCACACCTCCGACGGCGCGGAGCTCGCGCAGCACGCTCTCGCGCCCGTAGGGCACCAGCAGCTGCAGAGGTACCATGTCGCCCTCCGCCAGCGTGTGGAGGGCCGCGCCCAGCTGCTGGAGCCCGCGCTGCTGGAGCGCCGAGACCGGCACTGCAGTCGGGTATCGATCGCTGAACCACTGCCTGACCCGGCGAAGGCCGGCCGGGCCAAGCAGGTCGACCTTGTTCAGGGCCACCACCCGCGGCTTGGTCGCCGCACCGAGCTCGACCAGAACCTCATCGACAGCCTCAGCCTGCTCCTGGGCCGCCGGGCTCGAGGCGTCCACCACTTGCAGCACGGCGTCGGCGTAGGTGACCTCCTCCAGCGTGGCTCGGAAGGCGGCTACCAGGTCGGTGGGCAGCTTCTGGATGAAGCCGACGGTATCGGTGACCAACACTTCCCGCCCGCCCGGCAGCGCCAGTCGTCGGGTCGTCGGGTCGAGCGTGGCGAAGAGCTGGTTTTCGGCTCGCACCCTGGCCCCTGTGAGGGCGTTGAGCAGCGTCGACTTGCCGGAGTTCGTGTAGCCCACTATCGCTATCGTGTCGATCTCGGACCGGTGCCGGCTGGCGCGCTGCTGCTGCCGCTGGCCACGCACCTGCTCCAGTTCGCGGTCCAGATCCTTCAGCCGCTTGCGAATGCGCCGGCGCTCGACCTCGATCTGCTGCTCGCCCGGACCGCCGCGCGTGCCGATGCCGCCGCCCTGGCGGTGGTAGTCCCAGGCGCCGATCAGCCGGGGCAGCAGGTGGTGAAGCTGGGCTGACTCCACCTGGAGGCGTCCCTCGCGGGTACGGGCATGCTGCGCGAAGATGTCGAGGATGAGCTCGGTCCTGTCCACAACGCGAGTCTCCAGCTCGCGCTCCAGGTTGCGCTGCTGGCGCGGGCTCAGGTCCTCGTTGCAGATGACCAGGTCGTAGGCTAACTCGCCTCTACGCTCCTTGATCTCGGCCACCTTGCCGCTGCCGACAAAGAGCGCCGGCTCCACCTGCTGCCGCCGCTGCATGTCCGTCGCGATCACCTCGCCACCGGCTGTGCGGGTTAGCTCCTCCAGCTCCAGCATCTGCTCCTGGGTTCGCTCCAGCCGCTCGCCGGGCAGAACGACCCCGAGCAGGTAGGCCCGTTCCGGGCGGCTTTGAGTCTCGATCAAATCAGCGCTTCTCGCAGGTAGGCCAGAATACCTGGCACCGGGTCGGACTCCGCCAGGAACCAGCGAATTCGGGTATCCCTGCGCAGCCAGCGCAGCTGGCGGCGAGCGAAGCGCCGGTTGGCCAGGCTGATGGCCGGCTCCAATCCAGCCTCCGGCAGGGCGCCCTGCAGGTGGGCGACCGCCTGGGCGTAACCGATACCGGTCAGCACTGGCGCCTGGGGCGCCACGCCGTCCGCCAACGCCGCCCGCGTCTCCTCGACCAAGCCTCGCTCCAGCTGCCGCCGCGAGCGCTCGGCCAGCCGGGCATCGATGGTCGCCAGGGAGGCTGTGAGGCCGATGCGGAGCGGGCGCCAGACTGGCGGCGTGCGGGTGCGGGTACGGGCCAGCGGCGGTCCAACCGCCTCCAGGACCTCAATCGCCCGGATGAGGCGGATGGGATTGCGACGGTCGACATTCGCCTCCGGGTCCAGGCGCCGCAGCAGGGCGTCCAGCTGCTCGAGCGGCAACGCCTCCAGCCGGCGGCGCAGCGCCGCATCCGGTGGCACGCCGGAGAGCGAGAATCCATCGGTCAGCGCGTCGGCCCAGAGCGTGCTCCCGCCCTCGACTATGGGCACCCGGCCCCGGGCGGCCACCTCAACGATAGTGACTCCCGCCAGCTGGACGA
>JALZAW010000010.1 GCA_030948155.1 Candidatus Dormiibacterota bacterium
GGGCTGCCCGCTCTGTAGTGTTGGACTTCGCTGACGAGCGGAGCGTTGTGCAGACCCGCTTTGCCACCAGCACCCTGGCTCTACTCAGAGCCCATCTCGGCCATCAACTCGAGCCGGTGGCCACCGACGCCGAGCGAGCGCTGGCCATGGAGTTGCCGGTGTCGGCCACAGCCCACAACCATTTCATCTTCCTGGGCCGAGGTTGGACGGTGGGACTTGCCCACGAGGCCGCACTCAAGATGCGAGAGGCGGCAGGAGCCTGGACGGAATCCTATCCGGCGCTGGAGTACCGGCACGGGCCGATCAGCGCGGCCGGGCCACGCTCCCTGGTGTGGGCGCTAGGTGATGTGCCCCACGACGTGCTCCACGACCTCCAACCGACCGGCGCCACGAGTCTCACCGTCAGCGAGCTCGATCCGATGGCACAGCTGATCCTCGTCCACCGTCTGGCTGTCACGTGCGCGAAGGGGAGCGGACGTGACCCTGACCAGCCCCTCCACCTCAGCCGCTCAGTGATCCTCGACTGAAGAGGGCTGGGGTGGAGATTGTGGCCGGCCCAATCCTGACCGTCATCCTGAACGCAACGCTTGACCTCACCTACGAAGTCGACCACGTCGACTGGCAGGGTGCCAACCGCGTCCGTGCCGTGCATGCCCGGGCCGGCGGCAAGGGCGTCAACGTCGCCCAAGTGCTGCAACAGCTCGGCTGGGAGGTGGCGGTTGCCGGGCTGGCCGGAGGACCAACGGGGACGCTGATCAGGCAGAGTCTGGCGGAATCCGGGCTGCGTGATCTGCTCGTCGAGATCCAAGTCGAGTCACGCCGGACGGTGGTAGGCGACGCCGACCGCCGCCAGGTCGCTCTCTTCAACGAGCCGGGGCCACAAGTCTGGGAACATGAGTGGGAGACGTTCCTCGGCGGCTTCCGCCCGACAATCACCAACAGCGCGGCGGTTGTCCTCGCCGGGAGCTTGCCGCCCGGCGTGCCAATTGACGCCTATGCCGTTCTAACGCGTGCTGCGGCAGAGGTGGGCGTGGCTGCGGTGCTGGACGCCGACGGGCCGGCCCTGCGTGAGGGGCTGGGCGCCAGTCCGCGCCTGGTGAAGCCGAACCTGTCGGAACTTACCTCACTGATTGGTTGGTCACCGGCCGGACCGAAAGAGGTCCTGGCGGCGGCAGCTGAGCTACAGGCGGCGGGTGCGCAGGCGGTGGTCGTATCGCTGGGCGCTCCCGGACTAGTTGCCCGGACGCCCTCCGGCTGTTTGCAGGGGGCGCCTCCGGAGCAGGTTCGAGGGAACCCGACGGGAGAGGGGGATGCGGCGGGGGCGCGGCTCACGGCTGGGCTAATTACCGGCACCCCCTGGCTGGAGTTGCTCGCGGACGCGTCCGCCATCTCAGCGGCGGCTGTCCTGGCCCCGACCGCCGGCTCCTACGATGTCACAGCGTATCGTCGCATTCGTGCCCTGAGGCAGGTCCAGGAGTTGCGATGCTGATCTTTCGCCTACTTCCAGGCAGCGCCCGAACACAGGCTCAACGCGTTGACCTGGCCGTACTGAGCCACCTTCCCGAGTCGAAGCACGATCTTCTCCTGGAGTTCACGGAGGCATGTTGTTCTACCCTCACGCCTCCCCGGATCTATGCAACTGATCCCGACAACCTGTGGTGCCCACGCGGCTTGGCCGGCCTGGACTGACTCGAAGAGGACGATCGCGAGCGTGCCCAACCCTCCCCCCGGCACAGAAGTCGTCGTCGGCCTTGACGTCGGGGGCACGGAGATCAAAGGCGCAATCACCGGAGCCGAAGGCACAGTCCTGGACAGCGATCGACGGCCAACACAGCGTGATCGAGGCCCAGCGGCGGTGGTGGACCGCATCAGCGTCTTTGCCCAAGACCTCTGCCGCCGAGCCACCCAGCATGGCTGCGTGGTGGTGGCTGCCGGGATTGCCGTCCCGGGCCAGGTCGACGAGCGGGAAGGTGTTGCCCGATGGTCTTCCAACCTGGGCTGGCGTGACGTCCCCTTCCAAGCGTTGCTGAAGGAGCGGCTCGGGATGCCAGTAGTGATCGGTCAGGACGTCCGCGCCGGTGCCCTCGCGGAGGGCGTGTTGGGAGCGGCCAGCGGCTATCGCGACTACTTTTTCATGACGATTGGGACGGGAATTGGGGGCGCGCTGGTCCTGGACGGGCGACCCTACGCTGGGGCGCACGCTAGCGCTGCAGAGATCGGCCACATTGTGGTCGACCCCGGCGGCCTCCTCTGCACCTGCGGCGGCCGTGGATGCCTCGAGACCGTGGCATCAGCCTCTGCCCTCGCCTCCCGCTACGCGAATGCGTGCGAGGACATCGCCTCTGAGATGGATGCGACGGTGGTCTTGGAGCGTGTTAGGGCCGGTGACCCGACCGCCAGCGGCGTCTGGTTCTCGGCTGTAGAGGCCATGAGCGCCGCACTGGCGACGACCGTCACCCTTCTCGATCCCGCGCTCGTGGTCATCGGGGGTGGGCTTGCGGCGGCCGGCGACACACTGTTCGGGCCGCTCAGTAAAGCGCTGGCTGCTCGCCTCAGCTTCCAGCTGATGCCGCGACTGCTGCAGGCGAAACTTGGCACCCAGGCTGGCTGCCTGGGGGCGGCGTTGCTCGCCTGGCAGGCTGCGCTTCGGGCCTGAGCTGATGACCGTTCTGGCTGGGCTGCGCGTGGTCACCCCCGGCGAGGTACTCGAACCCGGCTGGGTTCATGTCGACGGAGCCAGGATTATCGCGGTCGGCACTGGGCTGCCGCCCAGGTGGCAGACGCCGGTGGAGGACTTCGAGAGTCTGGGCCATTGGCTAGTTCCGGGTTTCATCGACCTGCACGTCCACGGCGGTGGTGGGGCTTCATTCACAAGTGGGAATGCAGACGAGGTGCGGCGGGCGGTCGCATTCCATCTGGCGCACGGGAGCACGCGGACGCTAGCCAGCCTGATCACCGCGCCGCTCGGCGAGATGGCAGCCGCCGCGAAGGCGGTGGCCGCCGTGGTCCGCGGAGGTCCGAGCCTCCGTGGGCACCTGGTTGGCTGCCACCTAGAGGGTCCCTTCCTGAGCGCTCAGCGCTGCGGCGCTCACGAGCCACGCCACCTGTTGGAGCCGGAGGAGGGTTCGTTCCTTGAGCTCCTGCGCGCCGGCGAGGGCACTGTGCGGATGATCACGCTCGCGCCGGAGCTACCCCGCGCCGGCCAACTCATGCGCGTCGCCCTGGAGGCTGGCCTGGTCGTTGCAGTCGGCCACACCGACGCCACCTATGAACAAGCGGCGACCGCGTTCGCTGATGGTGCTGCCGTCGCCACTCATCTTTTCAACGGCATGCGGCCGGTTCACCACCGCGACCCTGGGCCGGCGGTGGCCGCCCTGAACAGCCGCCACGTCGTCTGCGAACTCATCAACGATGGCGTGCACCTCGATGACGCGATGGTCCGTCTGGCCTTCAACACGGTGGGAGCAGGCCGGGTCGCCCTCATCACGGACGCCATCGCGGCGGCCGGCATGGGGGACGGAGACTACAGGCTCGGGAGCCAGGACGTGCGTGTCGAAGGCGACCGAGTGCAACTGAAAGACGGCCACTCGCTGGCAGGGAGCACGCTGACCATGGACCGGGCGCTGGGGCATGCCGTCTTCGAAGTGGGCCTGGACATCAAGGAGGCCGTCACTGCCGCCTCCACGACGCCGGCGCGAGTGCTCGGTGTGGAGGATCGTGCGGGTTCCATTGAGCCCGGCAAGGATGCCGATCTGGTCGTGCTCGATGAAGGCTTGGAGGTCGTCGAAGTCATGGCGGCTGGTCGCTGGGTGCGATGCGAGCGGTGATCCTAAGAGGCACACGGGCGCCTCGGTTGCAGAAGCAGCGAAAGGGCACCACATTGCGACCCGGGAGCAAGTTCCCGGGACTCTCGGCGACGGCGCCCTCACCGGCGGCAGAGCCTACTAGGCGCTGAACCAGGTCGCGCACCTGCAACCGCCCAATCTGGTGATCGTGCTCAACGACAACGACCGCTCCTACGCGCCCACCGTCGGTGGCCTGGCCAGGCACCTGGCCCAGCTGCAGATCGACCCTCGCTAGGAGCGACTCAAGGAGGAGATCTCGCATCGCCTGGCGCGACCTGCCGCTGCTGGGGTCCGAAGGCCGAAGACCGCCTTTCGGGTCAAGGAGTCGCTGAAGCAGCAGCTGCAGTCCAGCACCGTCTTCGACAGCCTGGGCCTCAAGTACGCCGGTCCGGTCGACGCAGGACTTGCCCGAGGGGGGCTTCGACAGACTACCGACACCACGTCCAGAGACTCAGGCCAACTTCAGCCGGCCAAGAAGTCTCTGTCGTATTCCTACAGCGGGTGCAGGATGGCACCGTTCGAACCGTTGGCATCCCAGAGTGGACATGGCCGCCCGGCTCGCTCCGGCCGAGCTGCTGGAGACATAGGCGTCGCGGCTGGCCTTCGGGATCGTGTGGAGCACCCGGCGTCAAGCAGCAGCGTGAACCGCTTGCTGAGACCAAACGCGCCTAGGCAGGCCTAGGCGCGTGACGTCGCATTGGACGAACTGGACCGAGACACTAGCTGATGTTCCCGCACACATTTGGCACAGCTCGGGCAGGGTCGAGCCGCGGTAACAGCGGCCGGCTGTTCGTGGTGTCCGGTACGAGGGCGTCCAATCTGTGGAGAAGGCAAAAGCGTATTCGGGGGAGCTCTGCGAGACGGCGCTCTGGCCAGATCATCCGGGGACTCGGCTGGGCTCCATACAGCGGGCCAAGGCTTGTGCCATATCTATCCGGGAACTTCAACAAGCGCGTCTGCCCATCGCCGGGCGGCCCGCCACGGATTCCGCCACCATATGCACGTCGGTCACCTGCTAACCCTGCTGGGCAGGTAGACGCTGTTGGTTCCGGCGCCGCAACCGATGTCGAGTGCGAGACCGGGTGCCGGCGCCGTGGGATCCTCGACCAGCGTGACCAGTCCTGGGACCGGCATCCCGCGGTCCTAGGGGGTGACAGTGCGTAGGCATCGCGCAGCTCCCGGGCCGACGCCTCCCGTTTCAGCAACTGGGCGGATCCTTGGGGTGGCCATCATGGGCCGGACCTTGTTGTCCTTAGCGGCAAGCCGAGGTTACCTGGAGGCCGCTCCCAAGGCGCAGGCCTACGCCTACCTGGGACGATCGATGCGGGGCTCGGGCAGATCGCCCGTCAAGCTGTTCCAGAGCTCGTGGTCGAGGTCGCGCTTCGCGACGTACAGGTGCGGTGAGTCGGCGGTTTCGCCGCCGATGGCCTTGAAGGGACCGCTCTCCCGATCGCGCAGGTCCAAGTAGACGCCGCCCTGGTCGAGGCGTGTCCCTTCCACCAGGACGGTCAACTGCTCCAACTGTGAGCGGTCAAGCCAGGGCAATAGCTCATGGACTTGCTTGGCCTCGGCCCCGACGAAGCTTTCCTCTAGGTGGCCCGGCCCGCTCTGAACCCGTGGGTCATGGAGGTCCTGATCGTAGTCTTGCTTCTCCTGGTCGGGACCCCGAGGGTTGCTGATCTCCTCCCGGCGCACATCATGAGTCTGCGCGTGCCGACCGGCCGGACCGCCGACATCGGAAAAGGGATTGCGTGCGTCACCGGGAGTCTGGTCGTGCTGTCCGCGCCTTGGCAATTGTGATCCCCCTAAACGATCTGCTGGTAGCCAAACATTACTACCGTCAGCTCGAAGTTGCGGCTTGCTTCAACGGGTCGAGGGAAGGCAAGCAGCGCCGAGGCGACTGCGCAGGTGCCCATCGGCCAGGACGTGACTGCTGTCGATGTCCCAGGCAAGTCGCGGACCGCCGCCGGCGTCGGCTGGCCACCCGCGGCACTATCCCGGGATGCCGGGCACTCGAGCTGGTAACCACGGGTGTGCTGTCTGGCCGATCTGGAGGGGTTCTGGGACACGCCGAACGGGAAGCGGTGCATCGGCTGATCCAGCAGGGTCTCTGCCGCGCGTTCGGCGAGCCGCGCTTCGCCCCCGGCACGCCGGAGGATTCGATTCCACGCCGCCGCCACAAGACTCCGACGCAGGGCCGAGACACCTCTTTCGATCGCGTTCATCTTTACCCAAGCTCTGAACTCCGGACGTCGCTCTCGAGGATGCTTCACGCTCCAGTGGGCATGCTTCGGAACTCCGCTAGTCCGCGTAAGCCGAGTCTCGTGCGTGGAAGACGATCGACTCCGGTCGCCGGCCGAAGATCAGCGCAGAATGATTGGTAGAGTGGTTGGGCGAATGAGTGCCGGGTTCGGACGCAACCTGGCCCGCGCGGACGCGCTCGAAGCGACCAATCTGCGTCACTACCAGAGGCAGCGCCGACCTCAGGTCCGACGCGAGTCGATCGGGGACTTTGCCTTCGGCGCCCTGGCTTGCCTGCTGCAGGCCGCGATCCTGCTCTTTACGGGTGGTTTGAGGCAGCCTTGGATTGCATCAGCCGTCCCCATGGCCCTCTGTTTCGTTACCGTCCTAGCGCTGATCTTCGGTTCTCTGCGGACGGGTAGGTGATCGGAGTTGAGGAGATAACTGAGTGCGTCAGCCAGCCCAACACTGGCAGCCCGCTCTAGCTCATCAGGGCCATCCAGACGGGCGATGTAGAGCAAGTCTCGATGCAAGTAGGCCCGCGGACACACGTTGACCGAGACGGGCACGTCGGGTGACAGCATGTCCGAGCTGGTCCGGTCCCCAGATGGGCGTCGAGGCCGCGGCGTACGCCTTGGAGGCCTCCGCAGCGACGCCACTTGGGCAGGCCACCCTCCGGGTTGGGGCCGAGGAAGCGCTCTTCAGGGCTCGGAGCTGCTTCCTGTGGGCCCCTGGAGATCGATCAGCGGTGATCCGCCCCCGTCTCATCACCAGCAGCCTTCCTTTCATCGCCATGAGCTAGCTCTGGAGAGGGCGGGCTGAGGAAGGGCCTGTCTCCGGGGGCCTCCTGGAGATGGCGACCGCGAGGAGGTCGGCAAGAGCGGCGCGGAGGAAGGGATCGGTGATCGCGTAGCGAGTGAGGCCAGCCTCCGAGCTCTGCGCGATCTGGTCAAGGATGCCGAGGCGTTGCAGCTCGGCCAAGAGGTAGCTCATCTCCAGATGCGAGAGGCCGAGAGCCTTCTCGAGCTCCCCTGCCGTACGCTCCCTCTCCAGCAGTAGGCGGACGGTGCGGAGGCGGCGCTGGTCTCCGAGCAGGCGGAAGAAGTCGGCTGCTCGTCCTATCTCTGGCGATGGATTCGAGGGCAGATCGCGAAGCAAGCCCCGGAGCCGGCTGCTCAGCCTCCGCTCACCGGGAGCTGAGAGATTGCCCTCGGTCAGGTAGCTGGTGCTCAGCACTCGCTCTCCGGCCGTGGCATAGGCACCTCGACGAGTTGCCCAGCGAGTAGAAGAGAGCGATCACGACCGGCACCACGGCCAGATCCGCCCAGGCCGCCAGGTCGCCGGCTCCGATCAGGGGTCGAACCACCGCCAGCACGCCTGCCACCACGCTGGCGATCAAGCTCAGATCGATGCCCAGGGCCAGGGTCATGCGGAGGCCGGGCGGCAGCCGGAAGAGCGCCTCGTGGCCGCCCTCGTGCAGGCGCAGGATGGCCAGGTAGCCGCCCACCCCGATCGCCACCAGTACCCCACCCTGGACGGCCAGCTGCTGGACCTGGGTGAAGAAGTGCTCGGCGGGAACGCCCGCGACCACCCCCAGGAGGGTGAAGACGATCACCCAGAGGGCGGTGGCAGGACCGATCCCGGTGAAAAAGCGCCGGCGCTCGACGCCGGCTGCCCCGGCCACCAGTGTGGTGTACACGCGCATGCCCGGGATCAGCCTGGAGAGCGCGATCTCGCGCGCTCCCGCCTGGCGGAGCCGTGCGCTGGCCCGCTCCAGCCGCCGCGTCTGATGCAGTCGCTCAGCCAGTGAGCGGAGCCCGTGCTCGCTCACCAGTCGCGCCCAACCGTAGCCGGTCGCCGATCCGGCCAGGCAGGAGGCGACCGCCAGGGGCAAGAAGGACGCGGTGGCGAATGGCAAAGGAGGTGGTGCTAGAGTCCGTTGACGACGCCGAGGACCTCTGCACTTTTCACGATTAGGCCGGTGCACTTTTCGTGAGCGCCAACAGCATCCCTGCTGCTGCGGGTAGCGGCCGTGCTCAGCAGTTTAAAGCCGGGCCGCTTCCACTGCTTCCACCGCTTGCTCCTAGTCGGCCCACTGCACCCCTCTGCAGGCTACTCGTCAGCACGGACTCTCACCCATCTGACTTATGACGGAAGTGGTCAAGACTCCTCAGCGGAAGTCGCATACTGTCAAGCTGTCAAGCCGGCGCTGACAGTGGGGACCAGTGGGTCGCTGTCAGCGAACCTATGGTAACCAGCCGCCCAACTTGCTCCTGACCGTATAAAGTTGATGGAGTTCTGGCTCCTCTGGAGGCTCGAGCGACGGACGAGGCCAGAGACCCAATTGTACTAGCCTTCCGATCGCGTTCACATTGTTCTTGCTGCTCGTCGAGTTCGGCCGGTCAAGTTCCGGGTTTTCCGCCTCCTCGGTTCGGAGCGAATCGTGCAGGTTGCCTGTGGTGGACCGTTTCAACAGGCTCATGGGTCCTTGTCGCCTCCGCGGTTATGAAGTCTCATGTATTCCCTCTCTCCTCCTCGCGAGCACGAGGATTCCCAATATCGCGAGGTCGCACGGGGGCTGCTGGCGACGTTCGATGCAGAAATGCCAGGTTTCGATCATTTGCTGGACCGGTGTAGACGACCGCTGCGGGTTAATCGCGGCCACCTCAGCCTGCCGCTTGGAAAAGCAAGCGTCTATGGGCCAAAGGGCCCACGGTGACGCCCTTATCTCCTTGGGAACTCGGTAGAAGGTGGGACGTCATCCTGGTGCCGTAAGCCACCGCCAAGAGCTGCTAGCCCGTTGTCGACGTCCGTCCTTCTCATTCCGACCCGGGCCGTTGGCGGCCCTCTTGAGGGTCAGCCGAGATCGCGGCGCCCGGCGGACAGTGTGTGTCTCTGCACTAACAGGAACGCAGTGAAGCCGACGGCCACCAAGAGTAGTCCCAGGCCGAAGCTGCTGAATGCCCTCAGCGGGCCCAGCCAGCTGGCCGTGGCGGCACCCGCAGCCAGTCCCAGCGCCATGCTGGTCCGAGTGACGGTGAACCGAGCCGACATCACGGTGCCCCGATTCCTGCTCGTGGCCGTCTCCATCAAAGCACTGGTATTAGTCACCGAGTAGATGGCATTGCCGGCTCCGCTGAGAGCCACCGCGAAGCTCGCCAGCAGGAAGCTGTGGCTGACACCGACGGCGAGCACGCCGGCTCCGAACATCCAGAGCGCGACCACCTGGATCAGCGCCCCCTGACGCCGTCCGATCCGTCCAATGGCCAAACTGCCTACCAAACCGCCGCTGATCAGGCACACCTCGAGCAGCGTGTAGGCGGTCGGGCCATTGGAGGACAGCGCGTAGGCGACTGGAAGTAGCGTGGGGTTGAGCATGCCCACAAACAGGACCGTGGCGGTGGCGATGATCAGCAACGGCCTTACGCCAGGAACCATCCAAGCCCGACCTACTCCGCCGCGCAGTTTGGTGGCTACAATTCCGCCACCCAGGTTGCCCAGGGATGCGATGAGCAGTGAGGCGAGGGCAAAGCTGAGGGCGTCGATGAGGTAGAGGGGCCGTGGATCGGAGAGACGGCTGAGAGCAGTCCCCGCGAAGGCGAAGCCAGCGGCTTGAGCGACGGTCATGGCAGTCATGAGCAGTGCGTTACCGGCGCTCACTTCGCTCGGCGTGACAAGTTCCGGCAGGGCTGCTTGGCGAGAGGGTTGCACCAGGGTTTCGATGCTGGCCAGCAAGAAGAGTACGGGGTATAGGAGAAAGACCGAGAGGCTCGTGACCAGGGGCAAGCTGGCAACCACCAGGAAGCGAATCGCTTCCAGCCCCACGATCAGCCGTCGCCGATCGACTCGGTCGGCGGCTGCGCCCAGCAGGCCGCCGACGGTGAGCACCCCGAGCATCTCCGCGCCATAGGCAGCGGCGATGGCTAAGGGTGCCCGCGTGGCTTGGTAAAGCAGTACCAGGGAGACGACCTGGCTAAAGGGGTCCCCAATCGAGGAGACCAGCACCGCTGCCGCCAGCCTCGCCATTCGGCCGTTATGCCTGAGCAGCCCGAGAGGACCTCGAGCTGCAGGCGCGAGATCATCGTCGACCAAGCTCCGAGCATACCCACCACAGCGTCAGTCCACTCTGGCCAGCCTGGAGCAGGTCACCCGACTGGCGGTGTTCGACAGCATTTGCGTGCGTGAATGGCGAAGTGCAAATGCCTCACTAAGGCAGAAGAGAGACTTGTGTCTGTCCTTGAGCCTTGGTTTCTCCCACATTGCTGGCTTTTGGTGGTCAGCCGATCATTGCCTTCTCAAGCAGGATCGTGACATAATTCGTCAAGGTTTCCGCAGCACGTTCTTCTGAGTTCGCGAGCTCAGAGGAATAGTGGTGACCAATGGGGTTCCATTCGTACCTACGTCCTCTTCAAGGAGCCAACGGTGGGGCATGGCGGCAGGGGTTCAGTTCATTGCCCGGTGGCAGTCGGTGGTCAAGGACCGCTGGGAAAGCCGACCGGGTGCTGTCTGTCCGCAGGCGATTGAGGAGGAGTGTCGTCAAGGAGGCAGCATGCACCGCGGCTATTGGCCCTAACTATTAGGGGCATCGAGCCCTAAGCTCGTCGGACGTTGACATCGTAGGGCCGGGCATAAAAGTAAGCTCGGCCTTACGACGCCGCCTACAGCGGCCGGAGGCCCTGACGCAGAGTAGGGTAAATAACCTACCTTGCGCTCGACCCAGATCCGTCCCTGCGTCAGCTTTGGAATATGGATCCAGCAGCGGCGCGCGTGGGGACGCATCATGGTTATTTTGACGATGCCACCTCGGTCGAGTAGCCAGCCCTCCCGCCATCGCAATCTGAGAGCGCGACTCGTCCGCGCGCTGCCCACTTGCGGGACGGAAGCCGATATCGTGCAGCTTCTCTATTCGGAGCTGCACCCGGTCTTCGGATACGATCCCATCAACCTGCAGGTATTGGAACGCGAGGGTTGGTACCAGCATCTGGCCATCGACCACGGCCTTCTGCAGGATGTCGGGCGGCGACGCCTCTCCGAATCCATCTTTGGGCCCAACTACAAGCGGGCCGAGACGGTTGTCGGCTATCCCAAGCCAGCAAAGCACATGGTTCCGGCCGAGGCTCGAGGGCCGGGCGGTGACAGAGCTCCCCAAACCGTGATTTGGGTCCCCATCCCGCACGATGGCCGAGTCATCGGTGCCGTCATCTATCAACTCTACGCGCGCCGCCAGGTTCCAACGGCCGAGCGCGCATTGCTCGAGCAGGTGCATGCCCACATGGGCGTGGTGGTCAACAGTGCCTATCTCAATGAACTGACCCGCAACCAGGCCGTCAGTCTAGGCGCTCTCAATACCATCGCACGCGCGCTCTCGGCTACGCACGACGAGTATGGAGTGGTCGCGGCGCTACGCAATGCGCTTGGCCCGCTCCTCTCCATCGACGAACTGGAACTGGCCCTCCTGAGTGACGATGGCGCTGCTCCCTTGCGCCTGCTCAACTTCGTGGGAGGGAACTGGAGCCAGGATGAACTCACAATCACGGCTCCCCAGTATGAACCAGTGCAGAAGGTTCTCAGCAGCGGACAGCCGTTTCTCACCAGCCCCCGAAGTGGCTCGAGCGAGCCTGGCTCAGCGGCCTGGATTCCAATCAAAGAGGGGGGTGAGGTGAGCGCAGTCCTTTCCGTTCGCAGCCGGGTACCGGATGCGTATGAACAGTCGACCCTGGTCTTCTTGCAGCAGGTCGCCGACCAGGTGGGCCTCGCACTGCGCAACGCCTGGTCCTATGCCAGTCTGGAGCAGCAGGCCAAGCATCTGGAGCGTGCCAACGCGCTACTGGACGCGCAGCGTCGACGTCTTGAGTCTGTCGATGTGATCGGTCGCCGGCTGGCTTCGTGCCTGGATCTACGGTCCATCACGAGCACGCTGTACCGTGAGCTCTCCGCACAGCTGGTCTTCGATCTGCTCCTGCTGGGCCCTGTGGTGGAGACCTCCGCCGGTCCCCAAGCGGAGATGCACGTCCTAGGTCTGGGGGACGAGGTCTCTGGCGTCGACCTGCCCCTGAGTCCTTCCGGACCCGCTCATGAGGCCTATCTGACGGGCCGCCCGGTTCTGATCCCGGATGTACAGTCGCCCACAGGCGAGTCGCGGAAGCAGAGTGATAGCGATGCCAAGCTCGCTGGGCGAGCCTTCCTTGGTGAGGTAAGAGCTGAGCAGTCCTTACGCGGCGCCATCCGCTCCATGTTGTGGCTGCCGATCCACCAGGGCAACCGCGTGGCGGCACTTCTCTCTCTGCAGTCCTACCAGAGGAATGCATTCCAGGGCTGGGATGTGCAATTGCTCCGAGACGTGGCGGCGCATGTAAGTCTCGCCATCTCCACCGCTGAGCACTTCCACACTGCGCAGAGGGAGCGTCGACGCCTGGAGACCCTGCATGTGCTGGAGACCGGGGTGGCCGGCGCCGCAGACGAGCGCCAGATCATGGAGGCGCTCAGCCGAGCTCTGCGCGAGTCGGTGCAATCCTCAGGCCTGTTGCTGGTTTACCTGGATGTGCGCGGTCAGCTGACCGGCTTTGTCACTCCGGCTGGAGGTTCTATACGTGCTCTTCCGCCCAAGCCGGTGGAGGGGACGGCCTACTTCCAGCGGCTCGCGAGCGAGGCGCGCACGATCGTGGAAGGCACCCCTCCCGATCTCCGCCCTGGATCCGCCGCTGCCGGCTGGGCGATCGAGGAGCCTCATCGCTGGCTGGCACAGGTGCTTTGGGTGCCGCTCTTCCAGGGAGATCGGGTGGTGGGTGCTGTGTCGGCTCAGCGCTACGAGGATCGCCCGTTTTCACGGCAAGAGGTGGAACTGGTGGAGAGTGCAGCCCCAGTGGTCGGGATCGCGCTGAGGACGGTCAGACTTCACCGAGCCAATGAGCTGGCGCTGAGGCACTCGGTGCGTATCCAGGAGCTCGCGGCCGTGGCCGGCCACAACTTGGCTTCGGTTGTGAAGAGCGTCGCCGAACAAGCCGGCTCAATGCTGGAGGCGGCGGGAACGACATGCTGGGCATTCAACGAGGAGGGCCGCGTGGCAGCTCAGGCCACCGCCGGAGACAGCTCCGCAGCCCGAGTGCTGAAGTGGGCGGTCGGTCAGGAGGTGCTGGGCCTTGCCACTTCCAAGCCGTTGACTGGCGTTCGCCGACGGTCAGTCTGGAGTTTGGTGCCGTTGCATTATGGCCAGCGCCTGGTCGGCGCACTGGGATTCGTGCTGGCCTCGCCGGCATTCGACGAGTTAATCAATCCGCCCGAGGACTTCGTGCGCACAGCTGCTGTCGCAATCGAGAACGCCCGCTTGGTGGCCGAGACCTGGGGCCGAATACGTACGCTGGAAGCCGTCGCGGCTTTCGCCGATCTGGACATCGCGCGGCCGGAGTACGCTCGGGACGAAATGGGTCGTCTGGTAGAGCGGGCGCTTGAGGACGCGGGCGGCAGGCTCTGGCTCATCGAAGGGGCGCAGCTAACAAGTATCCCGGGGGACGCGCTGGCTGAAAGGCTGCCAGTCCCTCCCGATCGCAACGCCAAGGCGCTGCGCGGCCTGGCCGGGTTCACTCGCCGACAGTTGGCCAGCAAGCGGGGGCTGCGTCCAGAGCAGATCCTAGGCGCCTCTGTCGTTGTCGACGGTGAGGTGGTGGGTGTCCTCACCGCTGAGGCGCTTCAACCTTCTCCTACCGAGATACGCCGATTACTGAGCGTGCTGGCGAGTCAGATCGGCCTGGTTTTGGGCCGGCTGCGGCTCATCAGTGCCCTCGATCGCCAGGCAGAGACCATGGAGGCGATCCTCAGAAATGCACCGGTCGGCGTGGTGCTGGAGAGCGCGGAGGGCAAGGTGGTATACGCCAACCCGGTCATCGAAAGGATCTACAGCGTCGCCGCTCATAGGCTGATCGGGCACCCAGCAGAAAAGCTGCTCCTGAGGACCAGTACCAGTGTCATCACAGAAGCGACGACACCTCCTGAGGGACCGCTCGAGATTCGCTTGGGTGACAAAGGCGAAAAGGTTGTCCAAGTGCGGCGGGTGCCGATACCGGACTCGTCTGGACACGCTGGCGGCTTGCTGACCTTGCACGAGGACGTCACCGAGCAGCGAGCGGTCCTGGACGCCAAGGACCTGATGCTCCGCGCCGTCGGTCATGAGGTGCGCAGTCCCGCGGCTGCCATGCGGGCCACCATTGCATCCCTGCTCCAGTGGGACCAGTTGATGGAACCTCGTCAACGGCGCGGCGTGCTCGAGGACGCCTACGAGCAATCGGAGCGTCTTCTGAACCTGGTCGAGGCTCAGCTAATCATCGCCAAGCTGGAGGCCGGGGGATTCCAACCGACGGCCCTCCCCGTGTCGCTCAAAGAGACAGCAATGCAGGTGGAGCGGGTGTTGAGCAATCGGTACGGGGAGCGCGTCAATGCTGTCAAGTTCCAGTTTCCGGCCAAGGTTGCCGAGGCCTGCTGTGAACCGGTCCACCTGGAGCAGGCCCTGACGAATCTTATTGGCAATGCCCTGGAGCATGCCTGGGCGACCGGGATCGTGGTGACCGCCCACGACCGGGGCGACTGGCTGGAGGTAAGCGTCAAGGACAATGGACGCGGCCTCCCCCCAGACCGAGTGAAAACGCTATTCCGTCGCTCTCCGGCCGGTCAGCACCGGGCGCGCGGTGGCCTTGGGCTGGGCCTCTATCTCTGCCGGCTGATCGTAGAACGCTCCTTTGGCGGTCGTCTGTGGCTGGAGCAGACGGGATCCAAGGGAAGCATCTTTAAGTTCACGGTGCCGGCAGTTGTGATCGGGGCTCGCGCCTCGTCGGCAGGTCGAGCGGAGCCAGAGGAGCGACAGCACTAGACTAGGTTCCCTGGGGCACTGTAGGCGAGTTCCCTGACCCGGCCCGGGCGAGGCGGAAATGAGTTCAAAAACCCCTGCCACACCCTGCCGCGGACGAGACCTTCCTGTGCCTTCGAGGCCATGTCGCTGCTAATCACCGCTCTGCCATCAACTGGCGTCCAGGCAGCCACTGATCTTAACGCAGCACCAGCTGGTGCCATTGCTTGGTGTGGCAGCTAGAGTTGGACGTGCTCCCTGGTTATCACGAACCATGAACCAAACTCGCGAGACGGATGATGACGGTGAGTGTACACACGCGGGGGAGGCGAGCCGGTTGGCCGACAGCAGCGTGGACGAGTTGCCGTCTTCCTCAACCGGCATGCAGGTCCTCGACGACGGCAGCCACGTCCAGCTGGCGCCGGGTAGTCGCTTTCACGATGCAGTTGCCAAGCTGGTCCAGCCTGAACGGCTGTCACTGGCAGGCTGACCTCGTAGTCGTCGCGGAGGCTCCGGTGAGATTCGTTCATCAGCTTTCCGAACGCTGAGAAGTCGCCGCGCTCGAGCGCCGCCGCGCCTTCCACGGTTCGCTGGTTTTCGGTGACCACATGCCGCCCGCGAGCCCGCACCGGGTCAGGGAGCTCCAGCTCGTGCTTGCGAAACTGGCCGACGCTGAGGTCGCGGAGCGTCTGTACCGCAGGGTACCAGCACCTAAACAGCCGCACCGCCTTCTCGCACTCCACCCGCCCTGTTTAACGCGTGGCCAGCTCCCAGGAGACCGGCTACCACCCCCCGGACGTACGCGCTCCAGGGGTGGGCGAGGCTGTATTCCACCTGGTCAAGTGAGAGCTCGTCCTCGTCGTCCAGGTCGGCGGCGGCCATTCGTACCATCCGGTCCCGGCATGGCCGCGCCGCGACGTACGTCCAGCGATCGATCGCTGCCGGACACACATAACCATCGTTGTAGTCGGTGTGCTCGCCGAGCAGATTGACGCGCCCCGGAGCGCGGACCACAAGCTCGGCGGATGCACCGTGGCTACGCGCAAAGCTGCCGGAGACGTCCTCAATGTCGAGGACGCTCATTTGGTCCACCGTTAGCTCTGGGCAGAAGTCGATAGTGCCGTTCCTCGAGCGACCGCAGCCTCTGGGCGGCCTGCTCGGGAGAGATGTCTCGTTGGGGTTCGGCCAATAACTCAAAGCCGACCATGAACTTGCGCACGCTGGCGGAGCGCAGCAGCGGCGGATAGAAGTGCAGATGTAGGTGCCACTCCGGATGAGCCTGGCCATCCGTCGGAGTCTGATGGAAGCCCATCGAATACGGGAAAAACGCTTCGAAGAGATTGTCGTAGCGGGTCACCAGCCTCTTGACGATGTCCGCCAGGGAGGCACGTTCAGCGCCCTCGAGCTCCGTAAGCGAGCCTACGTGACGCCGGCTGATGACCAGCGTCTCGAAGGGCCAGACCGCCCAGAATGGCACCACAACGGCGAAATGCTCGTTGACGCAGACCAGGCGCTCCTCAAGCGCCAACTCCCGTGACAGGTAGTCGGCCAGCAACGAGCGGCTGTGCGTCGCGTAGTGGTGGGCCTGGCACTCCTGCTCACGTGCGACGTGGAGCGGAACGTGCTCGGTCGCCCAGATCTGCCCGTGAGGGTGAGGGTTGCTCGCTCCCATCATCGCGCCTCGGTTCTCGAAGATCTGGACGTGGTTGATCAACGGGTCGCCTCCCAGCTCGACGTACTGCTCCGTCCAGACGTCCACCACGCGCGTGAGTCCTTCCTGGTCCAGCTCGCCCAGGGTCTGGTCATGCCGGGGAGAGAAGCACACCACTCGGCAAGTGCCGCGCTCGCTCTGGACGTGTAGCAGAGGGTCGGAGTCGTCCACTACGCGCGGCCCATCCGGCAGCAGTGCCGCGAAGTCGTTGGTGAAGACGAACGTCTGCTCATACTCGGGGTTGCGCTTGCCGCCCGCCCGCTCGTTGCGCGGACAGAGATAACAAGCGGGGTCGTAAGCTGGCAGTTGCTTCTGACCCGGTGGATCGACCTGGCCCTGCCAAGGGCGTAGCGTCCTGTGCGGCGAGACCAGCACCCATTCCCGACTCAGCGGGTTGTAACGTCGATGGGGGTTACTGGCTGGGTCAAACATGGCCGCCAAGTAGGTGCGTCTCCAGCGATGGGTTGCGGCACGCACCGCGGGGGTCGAGCCACTCGACCGCGCAGATGAAGTCGGGCAGGAGCTCATAGAGCCGAGCGATCATGGCAGCATCCGCGATGAAGGGCTTGCCCCGCTGAGCGCGGCCATGGAAGGGGGCTAGCACGGTCCCGATCTCGACGAACACACCGTCGACTGCACCTTGCACGCGCTTCCACGTGAAGTGGAAAGCGATGGTGTCCTGCCCGGGCTGCGGGCTCATCCACAATCGACCGGCGGCCACTGTGCACAC
>JALZAW010000214.1 GCA_030948155.1 Candidatus Dormiibacterota bacterium
GAACCGCCCGGCCGAGTACACAGTGCCCTTTGACGCCGCGCTGCTCACGTACACGCTGGCGCCTGAGCTGCGCCAGGTATACCTGTGCTCCGAGTGGCTTGGGACTGGCCGCGAGACGAGTGACAGGCTGACTAGCCCCGCCGGACACCTCGGCGTTAGTTCAGGTTGCCGAACGGCTTCGGCAGGATGAGCACCCGCATGTTGGGCCGGATCACGTTCGCGTCGCTTTTGGCCGGATCCTCCTCGAAGGTCAGGATGTAGGGCAGAGGGGACTCCTCCGAGGAGGGACGGCCCAACAAGCGATCGCAAAGGCTGGCGACCTCGTCGCAGACGTCCTCGGCCCGCGCATCATCATCGGCGTCGAAAACAGAGCCGTACATGGACGGTCCCCATTTAGTCAGCCCAGGCAGGTCTGGGGCCCTTATCTGAGGCTCCTATTGGAGTGGCCAAGTCTACGGGGGCAAGTCGTCGGCCACTTCATCGGACGTCCTAGGGCCCAGCTCCGACGCCTGCCGCCAGGCCGCTTACCGTCGGCGCGAGCGCAGCCTGCCGGAGAACTTGTCGCGGAAGGCGCGTGAGGGACGGCGCCGGGTCCTGGTGGCTTGGTGATGCGCGGGGATTGCTTCGTGCTCTGCGTGGCCTGCAATCGCCGGCTGTCGCTGCCACGAGCCGCGCTGCCGGTCGAGGGTGAGTGCGGAATGGAGTACCAGGTGCCGGCCCCCGATAGCAAGGAACGCGTCGGGTTCAAGAGCCGCGACACAGCCGCCAGGGTCTGACTAGTGGAGTATCCGAAGATGCTGCGATGCGCTATAGTGCGGAAAACTATATGACCATTCGCAATACCGCTCGAGGATCCAGCGACTACGTGGCGTTCGTTGTCCTCGGCCTGCTGTGCGAGGCGCCCCGCCATCCCTATGACCTGCAGCGTGTAATGCGGGAGCGGCACAAGGACTTCGCGGCGGACCGCACCCGAGCTCTCTACCGGGCCGTCGAACGGCTAGCCCGCGACGGGCTCATCGAAGCGGTCGAGACCAACCGCGAAGGCCGGCGGCCCGAGCGGACTGTCTACGCCGCCACCGAGTACGGGCAGGAAGAGTTCGAGAGCTGGCTGCTCGAGCTCTTGGAGCGGCCGGCGGTCGAGTGGCCGGCGCTGCTGATCGCCATCGACATGGTCGCGTACCTGCCTCCGCTCGCCATCGCCGAGGCGCTGCAAGACCGTACGGTCTCGCTCGAGAGCGCGATTGGCGGCATCGACGCGGCGCAGCGCGCCCTCCGCGAGAACCTCGCCATGCCACGCGTCATCACGCTCGAGCTCGAGCTCGCCCGAGCTCTGCGCCAGGCCGAGCTGGACTGGGTCCGGTCGGTCATTGCCGACCTGCGCTCGGGCGCCCTTGCCTGGGACCTCCCGGGCCTGGCCGCTCATTTCCAGGTACAGGAGGGACACAGTGGCTGAAGCAGTCATCGACACCCGCGGCCTGCGCCGCACCTTCGGCTCCGGCAAGAAGGCCGTGGAGGCCGTGGCCGGGATCGACCTCCGTGTCGACGAGGGCGAGATCTTCGGTTTCCTGGGCCCCAACGGCGCCGGCAAGACGACGACTCTGCGCATGCTCGCGACACTGCTCCCCCCAAGTGGGGGCGAGGCCGCCGTGGCCGGCTGCGACCTCCATCGCGAGCCGGGGAAAGTCCGCGAGCGCATCGGGTACGTGGGGCAGGAGGGCGGCGCCGAGCCGGTTATGACGGGCCGCCAGGAGCTCATCTTCCAGGGCCGCGTCTACCGGATGTCAGCCGCCAAGGCTCGTGCCCGAGCGGCCGAGCTGCTCGAGGCCCTCGACCTCTCCAGCTTTGCCGATCGGAAGGTCCAGACCTACTCGGGAGGTCAGCGGCGGCGGCTGGAGATCGGCCTCGGCATCGTGCACCGGCCCCGCCTGGTTTTCCTCGACGAGCCCACCTCCGGCCTCGACCCGCAGAGCCGAGCCCGGCTCTGGGATGAGGTGCGGCGGCTGCGCGACGGCGGCACGACGATCTTCGTGACGACGCACTACCTCGAGGAGGCCGACGCTCTCTGCGACCGGCTGGCCATCATCGACCAGGGCCGCATCGCCGCCATCGGCACCCCCGATGAGCTGAAGCGAGAGATCGCGGGGGACGTAGTCACGATCGGCGTGGCCGAGACAGAACAGGCCCTGCAGCTGCTCCAGTCGGAGCCCTTCGTTCGTGAGGCGGAGCACGACGAGCAGGTGATCAGGCTCTACGTCGACCGCGGTGAGCAGGCGATGCTGGCCATTCTCCGCACCCTGGATCACGGCGGTGTCGGACTGCATACGATCGCCCTGAACCGCCCCAGCCTCGACGATGTGTTCCTGCGCAAGACCGGCCGCTCGCTGCGCGAGAAGGCCGCCTAGGAGACGCCCCAATGCAACTGCTGATCGACACCTGGCTCATCTTTCGCCGCTATCTCGGCCAGACCTTGAGCAACCCGGCCTGGATCGTCATCGGACTTCTGCAGCCGATCCTCTACCTGGTCCTCTTCGCACCGCTGCTCAAATCGATCGCCGCCACTCCTGGCTTCCCGCGAGGCGGCGCCTACAACGTCTTCGTGCCCGGCCTGCTCGTCCAGCTGGGCATGTTCGGCGCCGCCGGCGTGGGCTTCGGACTGATCGCCGAGCTCCGCCGCGGCGTTGTGGAGCGAATGCGCGTAACGCCGATCAGCCGAATCTCGCTGCTGTTGGGGCGCGCTTGCCGGGACATGCTGGTACTGGTCGTACAGGCGCTGCTGCTGATCCTGCTGTCGCTGCCCTTCGGGCTCGACATCCACGCCACCGGCATCGCCGTCATGTTGGCTCTGGTCGCGCTGCTCGGACTGATGATGGCGTCGGTCTCCTACGCCGTGGCTCTCTGGCTCCGCAGCGAGGACAGCTTTGCGCCGCTCATCTTCACGGCGACGCTGCCGCTGCTCCTCCTGTCCGGCGTGCTGCTGCCGCTGAGCTTCGCGCCTGACTGGCTGCGAGCGATCGCGGCGCTGAACCCGCTCGCCTACGCGGTCGATGCGGCCCGCGCCATCTTCAACGATCATCTCACCGACGTCAGCGTCGCCAAGGGAGTAATGCTCATCGCCGTCCTGGCGCTTCTCTCGGTCGGTTGGGCCGGCCGCCAGTTCGCGCGCGCCATCGCTTAGGTAGGCCGGCAATAGCTGCAAAGTGACTCTCTCGATTGGTACCTCGAGAAGCAGGCCTGGAGGGAGTGGAGGGGCGAGAGATCGGCCCCGTCAGGGCGGCGACCTGGAGACAACTACGGGAATGCCTAGGGTGTCCGGGTCCGTGATATGGCTTGGTCGGCGGCAACCGGGGATGTACTACGTCAGCGTGCGCCGTCGCCCTTGGCCGCTGTGGTTACCGTCGCCTGGATGCTCGTCCGGTGCCACCGGACATGGCCGGTCTGGAGCTGCTCGACAGCCTGCGCCGCTGTCATCGTGAAGCCCCGGAAAGTGAGTGCGCGATCGAGCTCCGCCTCAGCCAGGTCGAGGATGGCGGCCGCCGCGACGGCCCCGTTCTCCCGAAGCCGTCTCAGCACCTCCGCGGGTTCGGGATCGGGGTTGCCGGCGGCCTCCTCGTTCGTCGGCAGCCCTTGCAGTGGCTCCGACCGTCCTTCAACAATGGCGCGCACGATGGCCATCTGTACCAGGTGCTGGTTGGCCGTGTGCAGCGCGATCTGGGCCACCGTCCGCCGCTCGTCCTCGCCATAGTTGTAACCGGGCGCGTTGGCTCCGCGGAGGCGCCACTGATCGGGGCTCAGCTGTTCCATCACTTCGATCAGGCGCAGGTTCTCCGCAGTGAATTCGGCGGCGAGTTGCGCTGCGGAGCCGGTCGGCGGTCTAGCTTGGTGCTGTTCTGGAAGTCGGCGCTGCGCCCGTTCCCCGGGTTCTGTGCCTTCAGGTTCTTGAGGCATTCAACGTGAGGAGGGCGGCGTGGTCCGGCCCCTCAGCAGCTTTCCCTTCGCCTCCTTGAGGCGGTAGGAGTCACCGTTCAAGACCAGCACCTCGCGGTGGTGGAGGATGTGGTCGCGGATGGCGCTGGCCGTGGTGATGTCGGGCAGGAAGTTGGTCCATTGCTCGAAGGCCCAGTTCGAGGTCAGAACCAGGCTGCGAGTCTCGTAGGCGGCCGAGACCAGTCGGAAGAGATGGTTGGCGCCGACCCCAGTCCACCACCAGGAAGTTGCCGGGTGCGCTGATCCAGGGCCGGTAGACGCGCCGCTGCTGGCGCGCCCACTCCTCACGTACTTCACGCAACGCCCCCTGCAGCGTGCGCAGGCTTCCCGCGTAGCCCGCCACACGCAGCACCCGGAGCAACGGTCGGCTCCGAATCTTGCCCTGGGTCGTCTCCACTTTGGCCCGGATGAGGTCCAGGTGGTGGTCGGTCGACCGCACTGGAGGGACGCAGCCGCAGCTGCCCGCCCGGAGCCGGTCGACCCAGGCCTTGACCGTCTTGTGGTTGCAACCGACCATCTCGGCCACCGCCCGGAGCTGCCTAACTCCTCGTACATGTTGACCAAGGCCAGACGTTTCTCCAATGTGTGATCGACGGTCTCCCGGCTTGGTGTGGTTTGGCTCATCAGCACCGTAGCGGGGACCGTCACGCCCTCGACCCAAGCCCCTGCCCTGGGTCCTCAACTACCGCGATTGGGGAATTCTCGTGTCGCTAGTTGGGGAGTTTGATCCGTCGCTCAACAATTCCAAAGCAGTCCTGGGCCTCTATGTCTACCACGAAGTCGGGTGGACAGCCGCCAGTGGCCGCCGGCCGGATAGAGGAGCGCTTGGTCTCTCGAATGGCCGCCTCCTCTCATCCGGGCTGCTACAGCTTGGGTCAGCCTGTTCTCCAGCTCGTCCTGCAGCCGCCGGCACTCCGCGATGAGGAGGAGTCGAAGTGGAAGATGTTGCGACACGCTTCAGGGATCTGAACGCGACGAGGGAGCCCCTCTACTGGTATCTCAACCTGCGCCGCGCCGGAACAAGTGAATTGGAGGCTGCTATATCTTGTCAAGCCGCTACGGCTTGGGAGCAAATGGTGGAAGCCTCCGGCAGGGCAGTTCGATCGAGGAGCCTGAATAGCTGGCGTGCGACGGCTCGCTTCAGGCACCGGTGGATGTCGCGCTTGGTCT
>JALZAW010000215.1 GCA_030948155.1 Candidatus Dormiibacterota bacterium
TCTCCACACTGGCCGTCGGGAGCACCACTCCCTCGTCAGGCAGCGGGTCGTAGCGGCGGAAGGAGACGATCAACGTGCTGCCGCTGGCCCTGTCAAGTGTCATGCCCCGGTATTCAGGAAAGCTGGGGGAGCGAACCGTGAGCGAGTCGATGCCGCGGTAGATGCGGGCATCGGTGCCATCGACCAGCTGCAGCGCCGCTCGGACGTACTCACCGCCCCGCATGTCCTCGCCGCACTCAGGACATTGAATGCCCAGCGAGATCGGTGCTCGGTTCTCGCAGCGGGGGCATTCGATCCACTGCTCAGTGGCCTCGAAGCGGCGGATCGTGGCCTCCGCCAGATGTTCGCGGAAATCGCGCAGATGTTCGATGAAGCGCAGGGTTGAGTCGAGGATGGGCAGGGTCTTGGCCTGCTCCCGCAGCACGAACGAGGTGAGCGCCTCCAGCTCGCCGTCCCACTCCTGGACCAGAGCCAACTCGGAGTAGCGGAGGTTGAGACGAGCCTTCTCGATCTCGAACTCCTTCTCCAGCTGCTGCATCTCGGTGATCTCGAGCGCGAGACCACGCTGAGTGCGGCCCAGGCGCCCGGTGACCAGCGTCTGGTCCACCTGGCCAATGAAGTCCAGCGGCCGGTCGGCCTTGCTGACCGTATAGGTGCCGTCGATCTCGCGGTGCTCTTCCAGCACTTGGCGCAGCCACTCAGGCCCGCCCGGGATGAACTCGAGCTTCTGAGCGGCCGGGCTGCCGGGCCGGATGCGGATGCCCAGACGTCCGGTCTTGATGACCTCGCCCGGCAGATCCGGATCCCACAGCGGCAGGATGTCGCCCGGGTTTGGTGTGCTCATCCGCCGAAAGTCGCCGGCCGCGGCCCGGCCGGATGGCCGCAGACGCGTGGAAAGCTTGGGGCTGGAGCGCCAGCCACGTCAGTGGCCGAGGAGAAAGATGGGATCAAGTCGTTTCCCGGGCAGGCCCTCGTGCGAGCGCCTGAGATCAGGCTGGCCGGTGCCCTGCAGGGAGTTTACACGTTCGTACGAACGGACAGCGACCCGAGTGCTGTCAATCAGGCAGCCGTCCCCCCGAGGTGCCCGGCAGGACCAGGAGCAGCAGCGCCCCGCCGACTCCTGCCGACATCATCAGAAGCAGGCTCCGGCCCAGGCCCAGCTGGGGTTCCACAAAGCCGACCAGGAGAAGCCCGGCCGCCCCGCCGGCAGCGGCCGCAACGGCCGCCGTGGTGTCGGCTGTGGCCCGAGCTCGGGTGGGGAACAGCTCGCCGAGCCAGGCGCCGGCGACTGCCACATTGGCGCCTGCCAACAGCGTCCAGAGCAGGTCGCCGACCAGGTAGAGATCTGGTCCTCCGGCGAAGCTCAAGCCGGCGCTGAGCGCGGTGCCCACAGTGAGCGTGACGGCAGGCAGGCGCCGATACCCCTTCGCCGCCAACCATGACCCCGCCGCGAAACCCGGCAGCGAGCCGAGCCCGGCCGCCACGAAGACCAGACTGATCACCGTGGCGCTGAGGTGCAGCTCGCGCTGTCCGAAGAGGGCGAGCAGCAGGTTGGCAGGGCCGAAGAGCGCTTGCCCGAGCGCTGTGGCCACTGCGAGGCACACCAGGCGGCGCCGCCAGGGAGGCTCCAACAGCAGGCGCAGGCCGCCGGACGCAGCTTCCAATCTGCGCCAGGCGCGGCTCTCAGGCAGCCGGCGCCTGAGCAGCGGCAGCGCCAGCAGGCCGGCGGCGCCGAGAGCATAGAGAAGGCGCCAGTTCGGCGCCAGGAGGGGATAGAGAACCACGCTCAGCCCTGCCCCGGCACCGCCGGCGATCGCCAGGAAGGACAACGCGGCGCCGCGGCCGCGAGCTGGGGCCTGCTCGACGGCGTACGCGGCCGCCGTTCCTGCCACAGCTGTCTCCAGGGCTACCGCAAGCAGCCGGCTGGCGGCCAGCCAGGGCAGGCCGGGGGCTGCTGCGCTGAGCAGGTTGGCCATTGAGAAAGCCGCCACGCCGGCCACTATCAAGCGGCGCCGGCCGAAGCGATCAGCACCGACCGCGAGCGGCAGGCCCAGGAGGGAACCCGCGGCCAGGAGCGCCCCCACAGCGGCGAGTGTGGGAACACCTGCGTGGAACTCCTGACCGATGGCCGGCAGGGCCAGCATGAGGATGGAGCTGTCGAAGCTGACCAGCCCGGTAGCCAATCCAGCGAGAGCCAGGCCCAGCTGACCGGAGGCCAGCTGTCGGAGGCGACCTAGTGTCCCGCGCCAGAAATTCGTTGGCATATTGCGGCTCCGGACACCGATGCCAGCGTCAACCCACCCCACGAAGCAGGCTTCGCGGGGACCCCGGAACTGGGCCCGCTCCGTCGTCGCACGCACCCGCTGCGCAGGCCCCCCGGCTGGAGTCGCGCTCCTCCTGGTGCCACCCCTTCCTTCCCACCCCACGAAACCTCCGGTTTCGCGGGGACCCCGGACTTGGCCTCGGTGCCCGGACCGGCCCCCGCGGGCGCCTGCGACAATCTACTCAACGAACGTCTAGCCCAGGACCCTAGGCGAGAAGTCTCAGTCGCCAGAGGAGCCATGGGCCCGGGCCCAGGAATCCGCAGGTGGCGCCGGCGTGGGCGAGGCTTACCGCCACGAGAGAGGGTTGTCCGGGCAGCAGCCAGTAGAGAAGCGCCAGGGGCACCCCAACCAGGGCGGTGGCCGCGACGTCCTGCCACGCCCAGCCGCCGAGGCGGTGATACAGCACGTACGCTGCCGTACCCACCGCCAAGCCCAAAGCGGGACCAGCGAGCGCAGTTACCGCCCCCTGGAGCAGTCCGCGGAAGACAGCCTCCTCGAGCGGGGCGTTGAGCAGGACGTAGTAGGCAGCCTGCACCCATAGATCTGCCCCTGAGCCGGGCACCCTCAGCGCACGGCGCCGCCGGCTCAGCCACAGCTGTACGCTCGCACCGCCGAAGAACAGCAGCACAGCGCCACAGACCCCCGCGGCCAGCTGTATCGACAGGGCTCCAGCACTCACGCCCAGCCAGCGCGGTCGCAGCAGAGCCCATACCGCGACGACGACCGCGGTGAAGGGAAGCAGCCGCAGCACGACGTCGCGACCCATCCAGTCGAGGCTGTCGCTGAGCCGGCTGCGCCTGACCACCACCTGGCTGGCCGGCCGGGCGTACTGCTTCGTCAGGCGAAGGCCCACGGCCGAATTGTGGCGTGCCAGGGCCGTGACCAGGTGCTGCCGTCTCCCCTGGCTTAACAATGGACGGGTCAAACTCCTCGCCTCATAATTAGGAACACATGTTCGCCAGTGCCGTATCGGCCGCTGAATTCGATGGCCCCGTCCGGCTGATCGCCGGGCCCGGCGCCGGGAAGACCAAGGCGCTGGTCGACCTCTACCAAAGCCTGATCGGCACAGGTCGGGCAACGCGGGGTGAGATCCTGGTCCTGACCTTTTCCAAGGCGGCGGCGGAAGAGCTGGCGCGGCGGATCGACGACAGGTTGGTCGACTCCTACCCGGAGGCCTGGATCAGCACGTTTCACAGCTTCTGCGCCCGGCTTCTTCGCGAGCAGGAGCCACGTTCCGAGAGACTCCTGCTGAACGGATTCCAGGAGTGGCTGTCAATGCAGGCGGCGCTGGCCCGCATGCCGGCTGCCGAGCTGGGCGAGCTCTCGGCAGTTGCCCGCACCGACACTTTCGCCCAGGATGCCCTCGGCTTCGCCGCCATGCTAAAGCAGAACCGCGTGGGCCATCGCGAGTTCCGGCTCGCGGCTCTCACCAGCGGCTCCGCGCGCGTCCAAGCACTTTCAGCCGCCTACAGCGCTTATCAGGAGCGCTGTGAGGCGGTCGGGCTGGAGGACTTTCGTGATCTCATTGCCGATGCCATCCATCTGTTGGAGCGCCGGCCTGAGGTGTGCGAGCAGCTTCGCCACAAGTTCCGCTTCGTGCTGGTCGACGAGTTCCAGGATGTGGATCCTGCGCAGTTTGCCCTGCTGACACTCCTGGTTCCTCCGGCCAGCCGTCCCCGGCTGCTGGTGGCCGGAGACCCAGATCAGTCAATCTATCGCTTCCGGGGCGCGGTGCCAGATCTCTTGACGCAGAGGTTCCCGGCAGTCTACGGCGGCCGCCTGCTGGAGCTGAACCTGAGCCATCGCTGCCCGCCGGAAGCACTCTCCGCTGCCGGCCGGCTCCTGCGGGCGACTCAGCCGGGAGCGCCCGTGCGCCAGTTCCGGAGCGCGACTGCTAGCTCAGCGACTGACTGCGTGACTGTGGCCAGGGAGGCCAACGCGATCGACGAGGCGTTCTTCGTAGCCCGCGAGATCCGCCAGCTCCTGCTTGCCGATTCCACCCTTCGGCCGGACGACTTCGCGATCCTGCTCCGCTCGACCCTTCAGAACGCAGCGCCCTTCGAGGAGGCCCTGCGCGCGCTCCAGCTGCCCTCGGAGGTTCGCGGCGCCGGAGGTTTCGTCAGCAACGAGGTGGTGCGTTTCCTGCTGACCATGCTGCGCGCTTTGAACGCCCCTGACGAACCCGAGTCGTTGGTGGCAGTTGTCGGCTCCCCGTTGAGCGGTGTGCCCGCGGCCACCGCAAGCCGACTGCATCAGGAGTGCTTGGAGCAGGGCAAACCGCTCCCCCGTCTGGTGAAGCGCCTGATGTACTGGCTGCATGAACTCGACGCACTGCGCTATCCACTGCCCTGGGAAACTGACGGACCGAAGCCGGTCGGGGCTCAGTTCGGGCCAGCCGCGAGCCTTCCGAACGGTTTCGCCCCGGATCCGCCCCTGGCCGCGACTCGGCCCAACCTCCCTGTCGGCGGCTCCCCGCCGGCAGCTGACAGCCCTTCCGAACCGGAAGTTGACGACCCGCCGCCGGCCGTCGAGATCAAGCCGCCCGCGCCGGCCGGCTATCTCAGAGAAGCCGAGTTGGAAGCTCTTCACCGAGCGGTCACCGTTTATTACCGTGGCGCCCGCAAGGCGCGCCGTCTACCGCTGCGTGCGCTCGCTTACTGGTTGCTCATGGAAGCCGGTGTCATGCAGAGGCTCCTGCTCGCCGCAGGAGCTGAGGCCGGCGCAGAGCCCGCCGCGCCACTGGCCGCCCTGAACGTGGCGCTCACCGCTCTGGCGGATCTGGAGGCAGCCTGG
>JALZAW010000216.1 GCA_030948155.1 Candidatus Dormiibacterota bacterium
TGCGCCTGGCGCTGACGATGCTGCTCACCCTGCCTGGCGCCACAGTGCTCTACCAGGGAGACGAGCTCGGGCTGCGGGATGGTCAGTTGCCGGATGAGAGGGTGCGCGACTGCGCAACTCCCAGCCGAGATCCACAGCGAACGCCCATGCGCTGGAACGCCGAGGCCAAGGGTGGCTTCACCTCCGGCCAACCCTGGCTGCCGCTCGAGCCCGACCCGCTGATAAACGTTGAGGTCCAGCGCGAGAGGCCAGGCTCCTTGCTGAACTTCACGCGTGAGCTGATCCAGCTCAAACGCAGGCTTCAGGGCGGCTATGAACGGTTGGCAGCACCTGCCGAGGTCTGGCGCTTCAGCCGCGGTGAAGTTGTGATCGAACTGGACTTCGCGCGGCTGAAAACCGCGATCAGCGAACCGGCGTAGCTGTACTCGCGCTGGCCGCAGGCGCTGGGTTCGAGTCGTGTGCAATGCTCCTGACGCGGAGCGTCAGGCAGAAGACGGACCCTTCCTCGGCTTTGCTCTGCTGCAGCTCCAGGCGGCCGCCCATCTTCTCAGCCAGCGAGCGGCTCAAGTAGAGGCCGAGCCCGGTGCCCGGTGGGTAGCCCAGCTCTGAGTGGTCGATCCGAGTGAAGCGCTCGAAGATCGTCTCGCGCTTGTCGTCAGGCACGCCGACGCCCCTGTCACTGACCAGCAGCTGCACACTCTCGCCCTCCTGCTCGAGCAGCAGTTGGATCTCCGGTTTGCCGCTCGAGTAATTCAGGCCGTTCATGATCAGGTTGTCCAGAATGCGACCCAGGAACTGGTGGTCCCCGTCGACAAGCACAACCTCGTCCGGCTCCCCGAAACGGACGCGGCCACCCCGCATGGAAGCGGCTGGTAGGGCGCGTTCGACAGCCGCCCTGACGCACTCATTGAGGTTGACCGGCTCGGTCAGGGGAGCCAGCATGTTTGCCTCCAGTTTGCTGGCGGCGATCACGCCTTCAACCAGCCGGGCCAGCTCCGTGACCTTGGCCTGCAGGATGGCCATCGGCCTCGCCCAGTTGGGCGGCGGGGCGCCGAAATCGCCGGTCGTGAGCATGGACAGGTAGCCGGTGACCACCGCCAGTGGCGTCCGGAGCTCATGCGCTGTCATGTTGAGGAACGTGTCCTTGGACTGGCTGGCCTCCTGGCTCGCTTCATAGAGCGTCGCATTTTGCAGCGCCAGGGCAGCCAGACTGGCCAGGATCGCCATCGTTTCCAGGTCACCGGATTGGAAGCGGTCACCCCGGCTGCGACAGAGGGCGAGAACCCCAATGACGCGGCCCGAGATCGAGAGGGGGGCGCTCAGCACTCTGAGCGAGCCGGCCGGCCCTAGGGCCGTGCCGGGCCAATCAGGCGCATCGTTGAAGATGACGGGCCCGGCGGCGGCGATCGTCCGGGCCAGAAACGAACTCGGCGGCACCGGCAGATCGGTTCCCGGCGCCGGACCCTCGCCCGAGCCGCCCTCGGCGGCACGGACTTCGATGACGTCGCCTCGGAGAAGCCCTACGAAACCGCACTGAACATCCAGCGCCCGCACTGAATGCCCGAGCACTCGGGCAGCCACCCGTTGCGCCTCCAGTGAGCGGCCCAGATCCGAGGCGGCGGCAACGCCTATCGCCAGGCGCTCGGCGGTGGCGACACCCAGCCGGGCAGAGCGCTCGTACAGGGCCAACTCGCCTGTGAGCAGAGCTGCCGCCACGAGCGCCGGCAGTGTGTGCACGGCGTACCACATAGTCGTAAAGCGCTCGGGCACGAAAACCATCAGGCAGGACGCCGCGCCCGCGTAAACCAGTGCCGCCACCACGCCGTTGACAACTCGCTCATCGCCCCGGTGACCGGTCAGGAATAGGCCCAGTGCGAATATCACGGGCACGAGGCCGGCCGCTCCGAGCAGGGAAGCGAGCGCCGTGAAGGAGTCGGATTTCACAATCGCTGTGATTGGGGAAGCCGCCAGCAGCACGTCAAGGAAGCCGGCGCCCAGGCCGACCGCGGCGCCGGCGGCCGCGGCCCTGACCACAGCGCTCCGAGGATTGGAGCGGAGCGGGCGGGACCTGTAGAGAAAGGTCACTGCCAGGAAGGCTGGAGTCACGAGGTTGATGCTCAGGAAGATCCAAGCTGCGATCTCGCTCTTGAGGCCCATGCGGCCGCCCGGGATCGTGCCGGGGAAGACCAGGAAGTGGATTGTCCAGAGCACCCCCAGCGCAACCGAAATGGCGAGGATCGGTAGCGAACGCGTCTCGCGGCGGAGCACTGCGTCCAGCGCTGACATGACGAGGCAGATGAGCAGACAGCCGATCGCCACGATGTCGGCGACAGGGACGAACCAATCGAGCTGGAGTCGCAGGCTGCGGAAGAAGATCGCAGGCAGCACGATGGCCCAAGCGAGCAGCAGGCTGAGCAGCGCACTGGTGCGATCGATTTCGATAGCACTGAGCCTCGGTTCCCAACCAGCCGAGGGGCCGCGTTGCATGTTCAAGCGAACCGAATTGTGTGCCACAAAGTCTTTTCGCAAACCCGTCAAGAAGCGAAGTCAGAGTCCGGCAGTCAAGCCACTGCCAGAAAGCGATCAAAAACGCGGGCGCCGAAGCGAAGTCCCGCCAGGGGCACCCTTTCGTCGGCCGAGTGAATCAGCCCTGTGAAGTCGAAGCCCTCCGGCAGGCGCAGGGGCGAGAAGCCAAATGAGTTGATCCCGATTTGGGCCAGAAAGCGCCCATCGGTGCCCCCCGACATGCAGTAGGGCAGGATGAGTGCCCCGGGATCTTCGCTGCGCAGAGCTTCTTGCATGGCGATTACGATTCGGCCCTGAGAGGGGACTTCTACTCCATCGCCAGCCATCTCCACTTCAACTGCGATGCCCGGTCCGGCTATGCGCTCGATCTCTTCCACCAAACCCGCCCGGTGGCCCGGCACTACCCGGCAGTCGAGCCGCACAGCGGCCTCCCCCGGCACCACATTGATCTTGTAACCCGCGTTGAAAATCGTGGCTTGAATGGTATTGCGCAGCGACGACTCGACCATCGGGCCAAGGCTCTCCAGGTGCCTGGTCAGCAACCCCGGTTGAGTCTCGTCGAACGGCTGGCCCAGGAGTTCCGCCACGCCCACCAGGAAGGCCCGGCTGGCGTCGATGTAGACCAGCGGCTGCACGGTCTCAGTGAGGCGTGCGACGGCGGCGCAGAGCCGGGGAATGGGGTTGTCAGGGTTGAGGATCGATGCATGCCCCGCCCGGCCTGACGCTCGGAGCACAAGCTGAACGCCGCCCTTCTCCGCCGTCTGGATGGGGTAGAGCCGGCGATCACCGGCCAGGCTAACGCTGAAGGCGCCGATCTCACTGACGCCCTCGCTGCAGTTCTGGAAGAGCCCGGAGTGTTCCTTCACGAGCCAGGCCATGCCGAGCCGGCTGCCGGCCTCCTCGTCGGCGGTGAAGGCGATCACCACGTCGCGCGCGGGCTGCCGGCCCGAGCTCGCGTAGGCTCGGACGGCTGCCAGGTAGATCGCACCGGTGCTCTTCATGTCGAGAGCGCCCCGTCCCCAGAGTTCGCCCTCGGCGATGACCCCGGCAAAGGGCGGTTGCCGCCAATCGGTCGCCACCGCCGGAACCACGTCGAGATGAGAGTGGGCGACCAAGCCCGGCCGCTGTCGATCCGCGCCGGCCAGGCGGGCCACCACGTTCGTCCGGCCAGGTTCTGCTGCCAGCAGCTGGGGCTCGAGCCCGACCTCGCGAAGTTTCTCCGCTACCCAATCGGCCGCGGCCGCCTCATTGCTGGTTGGGTTGGAGGTGTCGAATCTGAGCAGTTCCCGACACAGGTCCACAACTTCGTCTTCAGCTTTCATGGTCCGGTCACTTTGCTCGGGTTGGCGTTGGACACTATGCAGTTAGCATCTCAGAGATGGCGTTGAAGGAGGGATGGCGAGGCCGCTACTACGAGGACTTCGAGATCGGCGACGTCTACCAGTTTCCCTTGGGCCGCACCGTCACCGAGGCGGATAACGCCTTCCTCACCATGCTGACCATGAACAGCAACCCGATCCACTTCGATGCTCACTACGCCGGCCGGACGCCCTTCGGCAAGATCCTCATCAACTCGGGCTTCACCATCGCGCTGGTGCTGGGCATGTCAGTGAGCGAAGTCAGTCAGAACGCACTGGCGAACCTCGAGATGACTGACATCAAGCTGAGTCATCCGGTCTTCGCCGGCGATACCATCTACGTCGAGAACCGCGTATTGGAAAAGCGCGAGAGCACATCTCGGCCCTACGCAGGCGTCGTCGCAGTGCAGACTCGGGGCGTGAACCAGGACGGCGAAGTGATCATGACCTACCGGCGCAGCTTCCTGGTCTACAAGCGCGGCCAGGGACCGTCGCAGGACCTATTCCCCATTGCCAAGCAGGATTGGCCGGACCCCTGAGGCAGCGTTCGAGGCCCGGTTCGGCGAGCCAACCTGCAGGGGCGAGCAGCACGCCTCGGCAAGGAATCGCTGCCGAACCTCGCGCGCAACCCCTCTGCCCTGCCTGCGAGGTAGATTATCCTGCGGAGATCTCGGAGCAAAGGGGGAGTTGAGTGATGACGAACGGTAAGAGCCGCGGCGTGCTCGACAGGCTGGACAACCAGGGCGCCACATCCTTCTACTGGTACCTGGGCCTGCTGGCCACGATCGGTGGATTCCTGTTCGGATACGACACAGCTAACATCGGCTCGGCGCTGGGCTTCCTGCCTTACAAGCTGTCGAACTTCGCTGAGGGTTATCTGGTCGCCGGCGCTTCCATCGGGGCTGCGGTGGGCGCGATCGCGGCAGGCCCCTTGACCGACCGCTTCGGACGAAAGTCCCTGCTCATTGTCGACGCGGCCATCTTTGCGGTCGGGGCGATCCTGTCAGCGCTGGCTGTGAATGTCGAGATGCTGCTCGCCGCGCGCACCCTGATCGGTCTCGCCATCGGCGCGGATTCCGCCATCGCCACTGCTTACATCTGCGAGTTCGCGCCCCGCGAACGCAGAGGCTCGCTCAGCATCATCCAGCAGTGGATGATCACTGTGGGGATCCTGGTCTCGTACATCGTCGCCATCATCATCTTGAAAGTTGCGCCGGGATCGGCGGGCAAC
>JALZAW010000217.1 GCA_030948155.1 Candidatus Dormiibacterota bacterium
AGGGGAGCGCAGGGAATGTGCCTACTTTTAGGAGGTCCGTACCATGGCCCGGCGCGCACGAGGAACGTAGACCCGGCCCCGCTGTCAAGCGCCGACTAGATTCCCCAGGTAGCGACACCCAAATCCTCCGCCCAGCGGCAGGGAGAGGACGACCCTGGCGAACGCGGGGTTCGGCTAGGACTTGATCGGGTGTCGACTAACCAAAGCCGTAGGCAGGGGGAGCGCCACCCAAAACAAGATGCCATCACCGCCCCGAGTGAAGGTGACGTCGGGGACCAGAAGTCTCGAGTCAGCTCCTCTAATCTTGCTTTGGGTGGCTCCAGCTTGGCTCTGAGGAGAGGCAGGTAGGCGTCGCTGAACCGCGTCCGAGCGCGGCTTGATCGAGCTTCCTTTCTCGCTGCCGCTCCACCCAGGCCCTGACGTCTTGCGGTCGCAGCCGGTTAGCTAGGCCACCGCCCGGTAGCTCCCAGCTCCTCGTACAGGTTGACCACGACAAGCCTCCTGACGGCCGTCCAACTCAAGTCGCTGCGTCGGGAATTCTCGGGCCGCTGGTTGGGGAGTTTGGCGTGTCGCTCAACACACGCCGCCAATTGCCAGCGGTTAGAGTCGGATCATGCGCGAGCAGCTCCTGGTTGACCTCGACAGTTACATCTACTCACATCTCGACGGTTGGGTCGGGGAGTTGGTCGAGCTCTGCCGGCTGCCCAGTGTCTCGGCCCGGCACGAGGGCATAGACGAGTGCGCCGCGCACCTTTGCCGGCTGCTCAAAAAGCGCGGGCTGGTGGCCCAAGTGCTGCCCACAGGCGGTCATCCCGTGGTGGTCGGCGAGCTGGTGGCAGGGCACGCCAAAACCATGCTCTTCTACAACCACTACGACGTCCAGCCACCTGAGCCGCTCGACCTCTGGCTCAGTCCTCCATTTGAGCCGGAGCTGAGAGACGGCCGACTATACGCTCGGGGCGCCAAGGACGACAAGGGCGAGCTGATCGCGCGGCTGGCGGCGGTCGACGCCCTGCAGGCGGTCACCGGCGGCCTTCCCTGCAACATTCGCTGGCTGGCCGAGGGTGAGGAAGAGGTGGGCAGCCCCCATCTGCCGCTCTTTGTCGAGCAGCAATGGGAGAGGCTGCGCTGCGACGGCGCCATCTGGGAGGAGGGTGGCGTCGATCCTGAGGGCCGCCCGCTCGTAACCCTCGGCGCCCGCGGCCTGCTCTACGTGGAGCTGAGCGTTCAGGCCAGCGGCCGGGACGGGCACTCAGGTGAGGCGAACCTCATTCCCAATGCGGCCTGGCGCTTGATCTGGGCGCTCAACACCTTGAAGGGTCAGGACGAGCGCATCGAGATTGCCGGCTTCAACGATGGCGTCCCGGCACCCACTTCTCGTCAGCTGGAGATGCTGGCCGAACTGCCCAGCCCTGAGCGCGGACTGCTCGCCACCTACCAGCTGGGCTCGCTGCTGCTCGGCCGCACGGGAAAGGAAGTGCTGGCGGCCCGGTTCCAACCGACCTGCAACATCGCCGGCGTCACGGCCGGCTTCCAGGGGGAAGGAGCCAAAACTGTCATCCCGGCGCTGGCGAGCGCCAAGCTCGACTTCCGGCTCGTGCCCAGCCAGGATCCCGCTGCCGTCGCCGGCCAGCTGCGCTCCCACCTGGACTCGCAGGGCTTCCCCGACGTCAAGCTGCAAGTGATCGGCTGCGAGCCGGGCGCCTTCATCGACCCTGACGACCCGCTGGTCAGGCTGGCGGCAGAGACAGGCGCCGAGGTCTACGGTCAGCCGGCCCAGCTGGTGCCGCTCGCCGGCGGCACCACCCCCATGTTTCTCTTCGCGAGACGCGGAGTACCGATAGTGGCGCCGGGGGTCGGCTACGGCGCCAGCAACCTCGCTCACAGCCCCAACGAGAGCGTGCGGCTGGAGGACATCCGACAGGCCGCCCGGCACATCGCAAGGCTGCTTCTCCGCTTCGGCGAAGCCTAGAGGTGCGGCCGAAAAGCCCGTCCGGCTCTTGGGCGCCCATGCGGGCCAGCTCCGGCGTCGCCTCCTACCACCCCCCGAAAATCTGTGATTTCGCGGGGACCCCGGTCCGGCGGTCCTCGCTGCGCCGTATTCGGAATACGCTCACTGCGGTGCTCATCGGCTCCTTGGATCTGACCCACCTGGCCACCCAATCTCTCGGCCGGGTTCCCGGCCGCACCTTTAGAGATCAAGCGCAGCCAGCTCGCTGAAGCCGCCCGGACGGTGCTGCGTGGAAACGACGCGGGCGCCTGGACGCGGCCTCGCCGAATCAGTACCCCCACCAGTGGAACTGGGACTCCGCGTTCATCAGCCTGGGTTGGGCCACGTTCGACTGGCCGCGCGCCTGCCAGGAGCTGGAAAGCATGCTGGCCGCCCAGTGGTGGGACGGCATGGTGCCCCATGTTCACTACGATCCCCGCCACCTGGCCGAATACTTTCCCGGCCCTGACCGCTGGCCTCGGGCTCAGCGCCACGTCCGCAACTCCGGCCAGCTGACCAGCGGCATCAGTAACCCGCCGGTTCTGATCACCGCGGCGTGGCTGATTGGGCAGCGCCAGCCCGATCAGCGTCTCCGCCACACATTCTGGCGGCGGGTGAGGCCAGCGCTGATCAAGTACCTCGATTACTGGGACTCCGCCCGAAGCCTGCCAGGCCGGTCGCTGCCGGTGATGGTCCACCCCTGGGAGAGCGGCTGGGACAACTCACCTCGCTGGGACGCGCTCAGACGGTCAGGCCTGAAGCCGCGGCACCCCTACGTTCGGCTTGACCGCCGTTTCGTCAGAGCCAGCGAGCGACCGACTGACAGCGACTACGACGCGTATCTGGCCCTGGTCGAAAAGCTGGAGGACGCTGACTTCGAGATCGAGCGCTATCGAGCGGTTTCGCCCTTCTGCGTCCACGACGTCCTGCTTGACGCCGCTTGGTACGGAGCGGCGAGTGATCTCAACTCCATCTGCGAGTCACTCGCGGAGCCGCCGGCTGTGAGCGGTGAACGCCTGGCCCAATTTGCCGCGGCGTTTGAGGCGAGCCACTGGGATGAGACGGCCCAGCTGTACTTCGACTGGGACTGCGGCCGTGAGGAGCGGATCAGGACGCCAACTGCCGCCGGCGTCGCCGCCCTGGCTGGCGGCGTCGCCAAGGCTCGGCGCGGGCGGGCCGCCTGGCGCCGCTACGCCCAGCTGTGCCAAGGCGCGCTCGGGGTCTGCACAGTGCCCCCGGCGGACCCCAACTTCGAGCCTGAGCGCTACTGGCGGGGGCCGGTCTGGCTCAACGTGAACTGGCTCGCCGCTCGAGGGCTCCACCACGTCGGTTTGGCGAGTGAGGCGAGAGCCCTGGTGACCCAGAGCCTGGCTCTGGTTCAAGAGCACGGCTTGGTCGAGTGCTTCGACGCCTTCGACGGCAGCCCGCTCGGAGCGCGCGGCTTCTCCTGGAGCGCGGCCCTCGCGTTGGACTGGCTGGAAGGCTAGGCCAATAAAAAAGGGAAGCCCGCCTTTGGGAGACGGGCTTCCCGGCTGGGGTGGGGAAGATGTCGCTGTGGGGGCCTCGCTTAGAGGATGCTACAAATGGTAGCACAACCTGGAGCAGAACACAACATGTGACGGCCTGCGCCAATCAGTGGCCGAGAATCTGGGCCAGGTCATAGCTGACAGGTTCCTCCAACTGGTCATACCCGCAGGTGCGAGGATCCCGGTCTGGCCGCCAGCGCCGGAACTGAGCTGTATGGCGGAAGCGCGTGCCCTCCATGTGGTCGTAGGCGACCTCGCAGACCAGCTCCGGCCGCAGTGCCACCCAGGACAGATCCTTCTTCGCGTTCCAGCGGGACTGAGCTCCCGGCAGCCGGCCGCCCTCGTGCGCTTCGGCCCGCGCCCATTCCGCCCAGGGATGACCGTCCAGGTCGTGCTGCCGGTAAGGCTCGAGCTCCTTGACCAGTTCCTGCCGGCGCCGGAACGGGAAAGAGGCGGCAACGCCCACGTGCTGCAGCTGCTTCGACCCGTCGTAGAGCCCCAGAAGCAGGGAGCCGACCACGCGGTCGTTCTTGTGCCAGCGGTAACCCGCGACCACGCAATCTGCGGTGCGATCGTGCTTGATCTTGAACATCGCACGCTGGTCAGGTCGGTAGGGCAGATCCAGCGGCTTGGCGACTATGCCATCCAATCCGGCGCCCTCGAACTGCTTGAACCAGTCTCTGGCGACACCCAGGTCCTGCGTTGCTGGAGTCGCGTGCACCATCGGTCCTCTGGTCAGTGCCCGCTCTAAGAGCAGGCGCCTCTCGCGGAACGGCTGGGCCATGAGAGACGTGTCGTCCAGCGCCAGGAGATCGAAGGCTATCAGCGAGGCGGGAGTTTGGGCGGCGAGAAGACGGACGCGCGAATCAGCCGGATGGATGCGGTTCAAGAGGGCGTCGAAGTCCAGCTTTTCCCCCCGCACTATGACTATCTCTCCGTCGACCACGCACCGGGGGGGCAGGGTGTCTTTCAGCGCTGCCACCACTTCCGGGAAGTAGCGGGTGATGGGGCGCTCGTTGCGGCTGCCCAGCTCGACTTCGGCTCCATCCCGAAACACAATGCAGCGGAAGCCGTCCCACTTGGGTTCGTAGTGAAGGCTGGGCGGTATCTCAGGCACCGACTTGGCCAGCATTGGCTTCAGGGGCGGCATCACAGGCAGTTTCACGGTTGTCTCCATGATGCCCCGAGCCGTGCTCAGCCTGAGGCCTGCAATGGCCCATAGTCGAAGCATGGTTGAAAGCGACAGTCCGCTGAACGAGCAGGATTTGGGCCCGGACCCTGTCGGGGCCTTCGGCAGGTGGTACGCCGAGGCTGAGGCCGCCGGAGAACTTCAGCCTAACGCCATGGCGCTGGCCACGGCCGGCAACGGCGGCCAGCCCGCTGTGCGCTTCGTGTTGCTGCACACGGCTGACAGCCGCGGCTTCAGTTTTTTCAGCAACTACGAGAGCACGAAGGCGGCTGATCTCGCCGTGAACGCTCGAGCGGCACTGGCCTTCTGGTGGCCGCGACTCCACCGGCAGGTGCGCGTCACCGGTTCCGTGGAGCGGACGAGCCGGCGGGAGTCGGAGGAATACTGGATGGGCCGGCCGTACGGGA
>JALZAW010000218.1 GCA_030948155.1 Candidatus Dormiibacterota bacterium
CGCCGGCATCGCGCTGGCCCCGATAGTCCCCATCGCCTTCGCAGTCCTGATCGGCCTACCGCTCCTCCGACTGCGCAGCCACTACTTTTCCATCGCCACGCTGGGCACCGCTGTGGCGGTGGGCGAGGTGGTCAAGAACGTGGAGTACCTGGGCGGGGCCAACGGTCTCTTCCCACCAATCGTGCGCCGCGGCGACCTGCTCTTCCTCTATCTCATGGTGGCAGCAGCCGCCATCGCGGTCAGCTCGGTCTACCTGGTCCTCCGCAGCCGCTTCGGCTACGGGCTGATCGCCATCCGCGAGAACGAGGACGCAGCGGCGGTGTTGGGTGTGAACACGACGCTGTACAAGCTGGCGGCCTTCGCCCTGGCCGCCGGTTTGACCGGCTTGGCAGGTGGCGTCTTCGCCGTCTGGAACAGCTTCATCAACCAGGAGCTCGGGTTCTCGCTCGACTTCAACATCCAGATGATCCTCATGGCGGTCGTCGGTGGCGCTGGAACACTCTTCGGACCTGTGCTGGGCGCCATCCTGCTCGAGTTGCTGCTCCAGGCCCTGGCCGGTCAGGGCACCGTGGCTGTCTACGCCCAGATCGGGCTAGGCCTGCTCCTGGCGGTGACTGTGATCTTCGTGCCACGTGGGTTGGTCGACTTCTTTGGCGGCTCCTCGCGGTTCTCGCTCGGCTACCTGCGCCGCACGCTGCGCGAAACCTCCGTCTAGCGGACCTGGCATTGGCTCTGCTCTCCCTCGCGGGCGTCAGCAAGCGCTTCGGCGGTGTCAGCGCTTTGACCGATGTTGGCTTCCAAGTGGAGCAGGGCGAGATCCTGGGTCTGATTGGCCCTAACGGCGCGGGTAAGACAACGCTGCTCAACTGCATCAGCGGAGTCTTTCCCCTGGACGGAGGCTCAATCCACTTCGCCGGGCAGCGGATCTCCGGCCTGCCGCCACACAGAATCGCTCGGCTGGGCATTGGCCGGACGTTTCAGGTGGTCAAGCCGTTCCTTTCCATGACGGTGCGGGAGAACGCCGCGGTGGGCGCTCTCTTCGGGGCCAGCAACCTTCCCCCTCGCAAGGCGTTCCAGGCCGCGGATGAGGTGCTGGAGCTGGTGGGCATGGCCGGTAAGAGTGGCCGCCCGGTGGGCAGCCTGACCATCCCCGATCGGAAGCGGCTGGAGGTGGCCCGGGCGCTGGCCACCAAACCGCGATTGCTTCTGCTGGACGAGGTGATGGCCGGGCTCAATGCTGTCGAGGTGGACGAGGCGCTCGACATGGTGAGGACCGTCCACGGGAGCGGGGTGACGATAGTTCTGATCGAGCACGTCATGAAGGTGGTGGTCGGCCTCTGCCAACGAGTCGTGGTGCTGAACTTCGGCCAGCCGCTGGCGGCCGGCACTCCGGAGGAGGTGCTGCGGGACGATCGCGTCATCGAAGCCTATCTGGGTGAGAAATACGCGGCGCGGGTGCGGCGAGCCGGTGGCTGAACCGCTGCTTCAGGTCCGCCGGCTGACCGCTGGCTTCGGCGCCGGTCCTGTGCTCTTCGACGTGGACTTGGACTTCTACGCCGGCGAGCTGGTGGCGCTGATCGGCGCCAACGGCGCCGGCAAGTCGACTCTGCTCGGCGTGTTGAGTGGACTGCTGCCCGCCTCCTCTGGGTCCGTGAACCTTGCCGGCCGCGATCTGACCCATGCGCGGCCGGAGACAGTGGTCGCGGCAGGGCTGGCACACGTGCCGCAGGGTCGGCGGCTCTTCGCCGGCCTCAGCGTCGAGCGGAATCTCAGGCTCGGCGCCTACCTCCGCCGGGACCGAGAGATCGGCTCCGACCTGGACCGAGTGCTTGACTACTTTCCGGCCCTGAAGGACAAGCTGCAGCGAAGCGCCGGCACCTTGTCCGGTGGCGAGCAGCAGATGGTGGCGATAGGCCGCGGGTTGATGGCGCGACCGAAGCTGCTCATGATCGATGAACCGTCCCTCGGCCTGGCGCCCAAGATCGTCGATCGCGTGATCGAGGTCGCCCAGGCCATCAACCGGGATGGCACCTCCATGCTGCTGGTGGAGCAGGACGTGCTGGTGGCTCTGGAGGCGGCCGACCGGGGCTACGTGCTGGAGAACGGCCGCGTGGTCCTGAGCGGGACGGCGGCCGAGCTCGAGTCCAACCCGGAGATCCGCAAAGCCTACCTGGGCATCTAGGACAATCCTGGGACGAGCTGCATGTCCAATTCAGCTAGGCAGTCGGCACTCGGCGGCACTAACCGCCCAGCCCTACGCGTTATCGGCTGAGGACCCACCAGTGGAACGCTCGGTGGGTCCTCAGCTGGGAATCGCGCTAGTCGCTAGGAGGGGTCGCCGTTGTCGTGGACTTCGCTCTCGAAGTCGGGCGGAGGAGCGCCCTTGAGGATCACCGATTGGACGTTGGTGCGGCAGCTCGTTTCACCGGGTCCCACCGCCCTCGGTTTACCCGCTGGACCCGCCGTGATGTCCTCGTCCATTACGGTGCCCTTCAGGTGGATCTGGAATCCGCCCGAGGTCCGAGTGGGGAATGGGATCGCTGCGTTGTTGGTCACCTGGGTGCCGTGAACGTCAGCGGTGGTGCCCTGCCCGTCCGAGGCCTCGATATCCAGGCGGCCGACGGCTCGCTTGCTGGTCTCGCCTCCAGACGCGACCATCGCGCTGGCGTCGTCCAGAGTGACAGGGGGAAACGGGAGGCCAGCGCCTGCAGTGGCTCCCAAGAGACCGATGGAGAAGGCGTGCAGGTGACCGTTCGCGGCGATGTAGTGATGCCAAGCGCACTTGATGTTCAGAAGCTCGGGCTTGCCGGTCACGCGACCGCGTTTATTGGTCTGATTGCCTTCCTGATTGCCCGACGACTCGGAGTCTCCCGAATTCACTGGCGAAAACCGCCACACTGTTACATCCGCAAATCTCAGTTTGGACAGATCACCCGCTGCTGTCGCGCAGGTCGTGCCACCACCCTGGCAGTAGTTGGTCTTGGCTTCGATCTCGAAAACGTTGACCTCGGGGTTGGACGGCGGCGCCTGGGCCGCCGCCGGAGCGGCGCCAAGTGCGATGGCCGGGCCGACGATACCTGCAGCCGCTACTGCCAGACGCACGAATCTGTTCATCGATTCACTCGCCCCCCCCGGAATCCGATCCAACTCAGACGCCACCAGCATATGCCTGAATCATTCGCCGCGCAATAGGACGATTGTCCCGCGCAGCGCTCGCGCAGGCATTTTCGCCGCGGCATCGCTCTAGCCTTGCCGCAGGCCGAGACGCTGGACGCCCGGCGCGAGCGGCGGATCAGCCCATCAACTGAGGTCAACATGCCTTCACCGCTGCGGAATCCGGCGGCTAATTGATGGCTGTGCTGTCGGGCGAGCTCTCCCTCGACTGATCAGGCGCGAACCGGCCAGGTGGCGCGGGGGTCCGGCAGGGGAGTGAGGCGGCCTTCGATGGCCGCGCGCTGCGGTTCCAACCAGGGGGGCAGGATCAGCGCCCTGCCCAGCTCGCTGAGCGGTCCATCCACGCCAAAACCGGGTTCCTCAGTGGCCAGCTCGTAGAGGATCCCGCCCGGCTCCCGGAAGTAGAGCGAGTGGAAGAAGTGGCGATCGATGAGACCGCTGTTGGGGATGCCTGCAGTGTTCAGCTCCGCCAACCAAACCGGCTGCTCGGCATCGGTTGTGCTCCAGGCCACGTGGTGCACACTGCCTGCGCTGGGCCGCGCCGGGGCTTCCGGGGCAGGATCGAAGCTGATCCAGCCACCTCGCCGCTCGCCGCGCAGCTCCCAGCCTCCGTCGCTCCGCCTTTCTGCCTGCAGCAGATCTGCCAGCACGCCGTCGCTGGCCGCCGGCCGCCGGCTGTAGGCGCGAACGCCGGCAAAGCCCTGCAAGGCCAGCTCAGCCGGAATCTCTGGATGCCGCGCGCTGAGCGGCTCGTCAGGTCCCTCGTTCAAGACAAGCTCATGCGCCAGGCCTTCGGGGTCTCGGAACAGGAGTGCTCTGCGCTCTTTGCGGGTTTCCACGCCAGCGCCTGCGAGCCGTGCCTGCCAGAACTCCATCGCTCGGCTGGACCCGACGCGCCAGACGATCCTGTGCACCATGCCTGCCCCCGGCCGGCCGGGCAGCGCTCCCGGGTATTCGAAGAAGGTGAGGTCGGCGCCGGGTCGAGCCCACTCCTCGCCGAAGAAGAGGTGGTAGACGCCGGGGTCGTCCTGGTTCACGCTCTTGGCCACCAGGCGCAGACCCAGCGCTTCCGTGTAGAAATGCACATTGCGTCGGGCGTCACCCGTGATGGCGCTGATGTGGTGGATGCCTGCCAAGCGCATCCCTGACTGCTGTCCTGAAACCCCCATAGCTAGGCCGCCTTTGCGCGCAGGGGTGCCAGCGCCTCGGCCACCCGCGCCAGCTCCTTCAGCATGGTGTCGGCGGCGGTGGCGGTTATCTCATTGGCCTCCAGCCTGCCCTCCTTCAGGAACTGGGTCACGAAGGGGATGTTCACAGCCTCCGGGAGTGGGACCAGCTTGAGGGAGGTTATGACCAGCTTGGCCATCTGCACGGAGCGCGTGCCACCTGACACGCCACCGTAGCTGACGAACCCGACGGGCTTGTACATCCACTCGTGGGCCAGGAAATCCAATGCATTCAGCAGCGTGGCGGGCATGCCGTAGTTGTATTCAGGCGTGACGAAAACGAAGGCGTCAGCAGAGTCGACGCGGCGGCTCCAAGCCTTCGTGTGCTCGTGCTGGTACTGGCGCAGCCGGGGATGATTCGGCTCGTCCAAGAACGGGAGTTTGATCTCCGCGAGGTCGGCGAAGTCGATCTCGAAGGAGTCACTGTCCTGCGCGGCCTGGCGGAACCACTCAGCCACGGGGAGTCCCACCCGTCCGGGCCGGGTGCTGGCTACAACAATCATCAATTTAAGCATTGGCAGCTCCAGGGGTTGGTTGATTCCGTCGCCGGGCCTGTCGGGCAAGGGGCAGGGGGGCCCAAGTCAGTCAACCGCCTGGCCGGGGCGATTTCTTCCCGCCGGCCCCAGCGTCTGCGCGAAGGCTATTGCCTGAATTCGCGCCCTCTTGGGCAGGACGCACGAGCGTCCCGGTTCTGCTACAGAGCAGCGGCG
>JALZAW010000219.1 GCA_030948155.1 Candidatus Dormiibacterota bacterium
TCGCTGTTGGAGTGTTGGCCCTCCCTCCAGGGGGCGGCGGCCCGCCGTCTCAGCGTCGAAAGCGAACGCAGCCCCGAGAGCTGGTCTGCTGCAGTGGCGGAAGCCAGCCGGCGGCTGCGAGCCGGAGCCGCGGCGAAGGTGGTGCTGGCTCGCCAGGTCTTCGCCCATGCCGACGGAGTGCTGGCGGCGGGTGCCGTTCTGCGCTCGCTGCGGGCCTCCTACCCGGCTTGCTATATCTACCTGGTCAGCGGCGCCGACGGCACAGCCCTGGCCGGCGCCTCACCGGAGCTGCTGCTCCGTCGGGCCGGCTCCCGCGCAGTGTCCCAGCCGATGGCCGGCAGCATCGCGCGCGGTCGCAACGAAGCGGAGGATGACCAGCTCGCCGAGCAGTTGCGAGCGAGTGCGAAGGATTCGGAGGAGCACAGGATCACTGCGCGCCATGTCCGTCAGGCGTTGGCGCGCTTCGGCGACCAAGTCGAGCAGCGCCCACCAGAGGTCGTGCGGCTGACCAACATCCAGCACCTCGCAACCGAGGTGAGAGGGCGGCTGAAGCAGCCTCTTCCCAACCTGCTGGAGGTGGCCGCCGCGCTCCATCCCACCCCGGCGGTCAACGGGTATCCGACCGCCGCTGCGAGGGAGATGCTGGCAGAGTTGGAAGAGATGGAGCGCGGCTGGTATGCGGGAGCGGTGGGATGGCTTGACTCCCGGGGCGACGGTGAGCTGGCCGTCGCCATTCGCTGCGGCCTCCTGGAGGGCGATGGCGCGCGCCTCTACGCCGGGGTGGGAGTCATGCCGGACTCCGAGCCGGCCGCCGAGCTGGCGGAGACTGAGCTGAAGTTGCGAGCTCTGCTGGGCGCCATCTCCGCCTAGAGGTCCGGACGGGCATATCTAGCGTGGCGTTGGCGTCGGGTCAGCGCAGCGCCTCCGTCACCGCCGCCCAGCAGGCTTGGTGGCCGGCCAGGCTCTGCTCCCGTGAGAAGCGGGCGCAGACGAGGGTGGAACGGTCGGCAAGCAGCGCTCGCTCCAGGGCATAGGGAAGATCTCCCGGATCGCTCACCGCACAGAAGTAGAGGTCGTAGAGCAGCGCCACGTCCTCCAGCCGAAGACCCAGTGGCGTCGTGAAAAGCTCCTCGAATACGTCAGCGTGCTGCGCCGGCGGCAGGTAGTCGAAGATGCCGCCACCATTGTTATCGAGGACGACTATCACGGCTCGGAGCCCATGCCGCTTGGCCGCCCAGAGTCCATTCATGTCGTGGTAGAGGCTCAGGTCCCCCAGCAGGAGGACAGTGGGGGTACCGGCGTCGGCTGCTGCTGCGCCCAGCCCTGTGGACACCAGTCCATCGATGCCGCTGGCACCGCGGTTGGCCAGGAAGCGAACGCCTGGCGCCGACCCGGGCCAGAACGCATCCACGTCGCGGATCGCCAACGACGAGCCGGCAAACACTGTCGCCGGCTCGGGCAGCTCGGAGGCGAGGGCCCTGACCACGTGGCCTTCGTGCAATGGCGACTGATAGAGCTTGCGGTCGAGCGCCGCCAGAGCTCTCACCGAGGCGTCCCGCCAGACGTGCTGCCAGATGCCATCACCCTCCCGCAGCTTTCCCTCCAACTGCTCCAAGAGGGGCAGCGGATCGCAGCGCACTATCTCGGCCGCCAGCAGGTCGGGGTCGCGCCAGCCGCCCGCCTCATCGATGAGGATGGTGCGGGGGTGATAGCGAAGAAGGAACTGGTTCAGTGCCTTGGAGGTCGACGGTGCCCCCAGACGGAGCACCAGATCAGGAACGTGGGCGCGGGCCCAACTCGGGTCGCGCAAGAGAGCGTCGTAGGACTCCACCACTCCCAGGCCCGCCCTCCGTCGCAGCTGGGAGGTGGGCTCGGCCAGGAGCGGCGCGTCCAGCCGGGCCAAGAGCGCATCGAGGGCGTGGCGCAGCCGAGCGCCATCCCGCATCTCGCCCGCCACCAGCAGCGGCCGGTCGGCCCGGGCCAGGGCAGTCGCAATTCGGTCCACCAACTCCGCCGATGGCTGAGCCGCGCCACGCCAGAGCCAGAGCGGATCGGCGACGACCGGTTCGGCTCTTGGGATGCGGCCCGGTTTCGGACTGAGCGGCTCCCGAAACGGCAGGTTCAGATGGACTGGTCCGGGTAGCTCGCCTCGAGTCTCGGCCAGCGCTCGTGCCGCCAGCCGCCGCCAACGCCTGGGCGCGGCGGGGTCGTCGTCGGGCAGGCCGGCATCGAAGAACCAACGAGGGGCGCTGCCATAGAGGCGGTTTTGCTCGACCGCCTGGTTGGCGCCGACATCGCGGAGCTCGGGCGGGCGGTCGGCAGTGAGGACGAGCAAAGGAGTCCGTGAGTAGGAAGCCTCCAGCACGGCGGGGTGGAATTCCGCGGCCGCTGTACCGGAGGTGCAGAGCAGCGCCACCGGCCACTCCTCCGCCTTGGCCAGACCCAGGGCGAAGAAGGCTGCGCTGCGCTCGTCTATGTGAACCCACACCTTGACGCCTGGGTGGCGGGCGAAAGCCATGGCCAGCGGCGCTGAGCGCGAGCCGGGTGCCACACAGGCGTGACGCAGCCCGCAGCGGGCCAGCTCATCGACGAAGGTTGCAGCGAAGGCCTGAGTAACCTCGCCTTCAGACATGGTGATCGCCCTGCCCGGGTTCAGCCAGGGCCCCGAGAGCTGGATCGAGCTGGCTCACCTGATTGACGGCTCCCCACCCTGGTTGTGCCCTGAGCTGACTGCCACCACGCTGCCGGCGGCCTCGGCCGAGCTGGAAGGGATGGCCAGCGAAGCCGGGCCGCTGGATTTGATCGGCTACAGCCAGGGCGGCCGGCTGGCCCTCTACGCGGCAGCCAGGCGGGTGTTGAGGCTTCGCACACTGACCGTCATCAGCGCTCAGGCGGGCTTTGAGGGCCAAGACCGCATCCAGCGCCTGCGTGCCGATGAGGATTTGGCCGCCAAGATCGAACTCGAGGGCAGCGAATGGTTCGCCGAGCATTGGGCGCAGCTGCCACCGTTTGCCGGCCTGCGTCAGCGTCGTCCGGAGCTCGCCGACGCGCTCGGGGCGGCGCGGCGCCGCCACGACCCAGCGCACTTGGCAGCGCAGCTCCGCGGCATGGGCGCAGCCGCTGAGCCACCTTTCTGGTCGCGGCTGGGCGTCATAGACGCGCCCACGCTGGTCATCGCGGGTGCCGAGGACGGGCGTTACATGGCATACGCCCGGCGGCTGGCTCAGATACTGCCTCACTGCTGTCTTGAGATCGTGCCCGATGCGGGCCATGTCGTGCATCTGGAGCAGCCCAAGAGAGTGGCGCATCTTCTCGCGGGGCACCTTCACAGGCGGTAGCCCGCGAGCGCGGCTCGGTCCAGTGTGACGCCGAGCCCGGGGCGGCCTGGTAGCCCCAGAAGAGGGCCCTTCCACTCGAGGCCTGCCGCCAGCTCCGGCTCTCGCAGCCGATCGGTTGCCAAGCCGCAGGCCAGCGGCCCGCGCTCCAATGCGCAGGCGACATGGAGCGCGGCCGCCAGGCCGATCGACGACTCGAAACTCGAACCCAGCGTTGCGCCGCCCTGTGAGCCGGCGGCCAGAGCCAAGGCCCGCTGAGGTCCGCCGACGGTGGCCAGCTTCACGGCGGGCAGCACTCCCAGCGAGAGCAGCGCTGCTGCGGCGACCGGATCGGCGAGCGACTCGTCGGCGGCCAACGGCAGGTGAGACTGCGAGCTGAGGTGCGCCCAATCCGTTGGCGGGGCGGCCGCCGCGAGCGGCTGCTCGATCAGCTCCAAGTTGAACCCGGCCAGCGCCCGGAGCCGCTCAGAGGCCTCGACCCGGCTCAGCGAACCATTGAAGTCAAGGCGCAGCCGCGCGGTTGGGCCGGCGGCGAAGCGAGCGGCGCCCAGCCTCTCCAGGTCGGTCTCCAGCGCCCGGCCGGCCGACTTCAGCTTGAAAGCTGCGAAGCCGAGAGAAGCCCAGCGCTCGACCTCCGCCACCACCTCCTGGGGAGCTTCAGCACTGATGAGCGCTGTGCACTCGACGCGATCTCGGCGGGGACCGCCCAAGAGCGCAGCGAGCGGCACCCCTCGACGCCGCGCCGCCAGGTCGAACTCGGCAGTCTGCAGACCGCAGCGGGCAGCCGGCCCAGCAGCCCTCTGACCCTCTAACTCCGCCAGCACCTCCGCCAAGGACCCACTTCGCCCGGGCGTCACCGGCGCCTCTCCCAGCCCTTGGAGCCCGCCCTCAGAGCGGATCACCAGCACCGACTCGCGGAAGCCTGCGGCCGCCGGCCTTCGGAAGGGGATCAGCTCCAGGCGGCTCACAGGAGCAGGCCGGCAGCCCAGAGCAGCGCCCACCAGACCTCTATGATGCCGGTGCGCTTCAGGGCGCTGATGAGGACGGCGGGCTCGCCCGAACCGGAATCACGGATGACGCCGCCCACCATGGTGACTGTCAACACCGGAAGTGCAGCCAGCCGCGGCGCCCAACCGGCCGCGGCCGCCAGGAAGGGGACCGCCAGCGAGCCTGCGAGCAGAAGGGCGATCAGGGCGCGGGTGCCGCCCCTGCCTATTCGCACGGCCAGCGTTCGCTTGCCGGCCGCCGAGTCGGTCGCCAGGTCCCGAAGGTTGTTCAGCGCCAGGATCGCGCAGGCCAGAAAACCAGTCGCGCAGCCGGCCGCCCACGCGGCGGGCGGAATGCGGTGCTCGTGCACATAGACGGTCCCGACGGTGGCGAAGAGGCCGAAGAAGATGAACACGAAGAGCTCGCCCAGCCCGAGATAGCCGTAGGGTCGGGGACCGCCCGTGTAGAGCCAGCCGGCCACGACCGCCAGCGCACCCACGGCTAGAAGCCGCCAATCGCTGGCCAGCGCCACCGCCAGTCCCGCCGCGGCCGCAACCGAGAAGGCGGTCAGGGCGGCGTACTTCACCTGGCGCGGTGGGATCGCGCCCGAGGCCGCCGCGCGAATCGGCCCCACCCTGAGCGGAGTGTCGGCGCCGCGGGCGAAATCCGAGTAGTCGTTGGCGTAGTTGACGCCGATCTGCATGGCGATGGCGACCAGCAGGGCACCGAAGCCGGGCAGGGGCCGGATGGAGTGGTCATGGGCGGCGATGGCCGTCGCGGCCAGA
>JALZAW010000220.1 GCA_030948155.1 Candidatus Dormiibacterota bacterium
GCGCTCCCAGGGGTCCTCCTCCAGCTGGCGCAGCGAGAGGCTGATTCGGGTCTGGTCGGCATCCAGCTTGATGACCTTGACGTCAATCTCCTGACCGACAGTCAGCACATCGGTGACGCGGCTCACTCGGTCCCAGGAGAGCTCCGAGATGTGGATCAGCCCATCCGCGCCACCGATGTCGACAAAGGCCCCGTAGGTGGTGAGTCCGCTGACCGTGCCCCTGACCACATCGCCAACCTTGACCCGGCTGAACAGGTTCTCCCGCTTTTTGGCGCGATCCTCGTCCTCGGCCGCCTTCTGGCTGACGATCAAACGGTTTCGCTTGCGGTTGACCTCCAGGATCTTCACGGGGATGCGCTGGCCCACCAGCTGCTCGGCGGTGGCTGACTGGTTGCGGCCCACCTGGCTGGAGGGCAGGAAGCCCCGCAGGCCGAGCACGTTGACTATCAGGCCGCCCTTGTTCTGCTCGCGAACCTCGGCCTCCATCACCTCGCCGTTCTCCTGCTTTTCGGCGGCGACCAGCCAGGTTGTCTCAGCCCGGGCGCGGCGGAGGCTGAGGACTACGTTGCCTTCCTCGTTCTCCGGTTGGAGGACATAGACCTTGATGGTCTCGCCCGGGCTCAGTTCCTGGTCGGGATCTCCCTTGAAGCCCAGCTCACGGCCCGAGATGATGCCTTCGGCCTTAGCCCCGATGTCGACCAGTACCTCGTCGGCGTCCACCCGGACGACAACGCCGTCAACTATGTCGCCATGCTTGGGCGCTCCGAAAGCGTCCTGATCATCGCGAAGATAATCTTCCATCGTCATCATCGAGGAGTCTTTCTCCTCGGTCATGACCGCGCCTACATCCTCAGACAAATATCCCTGGGCTCCTTCACAAAATCTTGTTGGTCTTGGTCGTCAGGTACTGCCCGGCCACCCCGCTGCGCAGCCGACGGCTCCCGAACAGAAGCCGCGCCAAAACGAATGCCCATAATACCAGCGCCAGCAGCGGCAAAGTCAAGCTCAGACCGCACTCGGCTGGCGTTCAGCCTCCGCCCTCCCACCGCCTAAGGTGAACGCTGTCAGCCGACCTCCTGCGCTGGCTGCGCCGGCACCCCGGCGACCAGCTGGTCGAGTTCTGCAGCGTCGATGGTCTCCACCTGCTTCAGCCGCTGCACCACGCGGTGCATCTGCTCGCGCTGCTCGGTGAGGATCCGCTTGGCCACCTCGAAGCCGCCGCTGACGAAGGACTTGATCTCTTCGTCGATGATGGCGGCCACCTCCTCTGAGTAATTGCGCTGCTCGCCCAGGTCGCGGCCAAGGAAGACGAGCTCGTCCTTCTGGCCCATGGTCACAGTGCCGAGCTTCTCGCTCATGCCCCATTGGGTGACCATTCGTCGAGCCATCGCGGTGGCGCGCTGGATGTCGTTCTCGGCGCCGCTGGTGACGTCGCCGAAGACGATCTCCTCCGCCGCCCGACCGCCCATCGTGCCGGCTATCTCCTGCCGCAACTCCTCCTTGCTGACCAAGTACTTGTCCTCGGTCGGCAGGCTCAAGGTCCAGCCGAGCGCTTGACCGCGGCTGATGATGCTCACCTTGTGGACCGGGTTGCACAGCGGCAGCGCCTTCATGACCAGGGCGTGCCCGACCTCGTGGTAGGCGATGACTTCCTTCTCCTTCTCGGAGATTCGGCGCGATTTCTTCTCAGGTCCGGCGATTACCCTGGCGATCGCCTCCTCCGCCTCCTCCATCCCAATCACCTTCTTGTTGGCGCGGGCCGTGAGGATGGCGGCCTCGTTGATGAGGTTGGCCAGGTCGGCGCCGCTGAAGCCTGGCGTCTGTCGGGCCAGCACCTCCAGGTCGACAGCTGCTTCCAACGGTTTATTGCGGGCGTGCACATCAAGTATCTGGCGGCGGCCCTTGATGTCGGGCCGGTCGAGCGTGACATGACGGTCAAAGCGGCCCGGCCGGAGAAGGGCAGGATCCAGCACATCCGGTCGGTTGGTGGCGGCTATGACAATCACATGTGTGCCGGTGTCGAAGCCGTCCATCTCCACCAGCAGCTGATTCAGGGTCTGCTCGCGCTCGTCATGGCCGCCGCCCAAGCCGGCGCCGCGCTGGCGGCCGACTGCGTCGATCTCATCCACGAACACAATGCAGGGGCTGTTCTTCTTCGCCTGATCGAAGAGGTCGCGCACGCGGGAGGCACCGACGCCGACGAACATCTCCACGAATTCGGAGCCCGAAATGCTGAAGAAGGCAACGCCTGCTTCGCCCGCCACAGCCTTGCTGAGCAGCGTCTTGCCGGTTCCGGGAGGTCCTACCATGAGGACGCCCTTGGGAATGCGCGCGCCCAACGCCACGAACTTCTCAGGGAATTTGAGGAACTCGACGATCTCGGTCAGCTCCTGCTTGGCCTCGTCCACGCCTGCCACGTCGGCAAAGGTGACTGTCGGCTTATCGCCTGCCACCAGCCGCGCTCGCGAGCGCCCGAACGACATGGCCTGGTTGTTGCCGCTTTGCGTCTGGCGCAGGATGTAGTACATGAAGCCGCCAATCAGCAGCAGCACTATCAGGTTGGGCGCCAGCGCGAGCAGGTAACCGAGCCCGGTATTGGCACTGCTGTACTTGAAGGACACGTTGTCGTTGTGCAGGATCTGCTCCAGGTTTTGCGTTGAGTCACCGAGCTTGACGTCATGTCTGACGCCGTCTTTCTTGGCGATGACTGTGGCAGTTGTGCCCTGGATGTCTACGCTGCTCACCTCGCCGTGATCGGCCGCGGCGAGGAGTTGAGAGTAGGTCCACTCGTCGCCCTTGGTGCCACTCCCAATGCTCTGGAACGTGAAGTAGAAGACGGCGAGCAGGCCCAGAGCCACCATGATGTAGAGCGCTGCGGAGCGGGGGATCCGGGTCACGAAAAAGGGGTCTCCAAGTTGATGGTGTTCTTGATACTAGCACCGCCCTCGGAGCCCACCCGCTCGGGGATCGGGCTCTGTCGAGGGTCCGGGAAGTTGGTTCCGGCGCTGTCACCGGCCTGTCCCACGTAACTGCCAAACCGTTCAACTGTCACGTGCATTCCCGGCGCACCCGGAACCGCTGCCAGCTCTACGTCCACGGCCACGCCCGGTACCCAGGCCAGTCGCTCGCCCGCGAACACCAGCGGCCACTCGTCGCGCAGCCGCCGAGGAACCGCTGCATCAGTCAGGACGTCCTGGAGCTTGCGGCTGCCGGCCTCGCTCGGGCGCAGACGCAGACCGGGTACGCGCCGCCCCAGCCGTAGCTCCAGGTCCGAGCGCAGATGTGCGGCCAAGGGATCTGCACAGCCAGGACACTGACGCATCCGCAACCGGTAGCTGGGCGCGGCTTGCTCCATGACCACTGTTACGGATTCCCGTTCGAGGTGGAACCTAACCCTGCTGGGAAGATCGCAGCGCTGACCGGTGCCGCCGTTTCTGGTCAGCTGGTCCAATTGCTCGAGGTGTCGACGGCTCAAGCCGGGTAGGCCGGCGAGCCGACCGTAGACCTGGCGGTACGCCTCCAGGCGCAGCGAGGTCGGAGCCTCGAGCAACCGCGCTCGCTCGAGTCTCAGCGCGGAACCGGAACGGCTACCGATCTCCTGCAGGAGGGCCTGGGCGGCAGCCTCCAGCTCCTCCTGCCGCTTGGCGGCGGCCTGAGCCGCCCGCCAGATGCGCTTCTCCAGGCCCGGCCGGTCCGACTCGAGGCGCGGGAGCAGGACATGCCTGACCCAAGCCCGGCGGGATCGGTTCACTTCGCGGTTGGCTGGGTCGCGCAGGGGCGTTTCTTGACGCTCGCTGAGATAGCGCTCGATGTCACTGCGCCAGACCCCCAGCAGGGGGCGGACGTGATGGCCTCTCACCTGCGGCATTCCTCGGAGACCGGCCAGCGCGGCGCCCCGACTCAGGTGCATGAGCGCGCCCTCTACCACGTCGTCGGCGGTGTGGGCCAGCGCTACCACCTCGGCACCGGTCTCCATCCGGGCGCTGCTCAGGAACTCGTAGCGCGCGGCCCGCGCGGCGGCCTGACGGTTGCCGCGGGCGAGCGGGGCGCTCCGACGTTCACTGATCAGCTGAACACCCAAACGAGCGGCGAGGCGGCTTACTTGATCAGCTTCAGAGGCCGACTCCAATCGCAAGCCGTGATCGAAGTGAGCGGCACTCACCTCGATGTCGTGCTCCAACAGCCAGAGCAGCAGGGCAGTGGAGTCAGGCCCTCCGGAGACCGCCACGAGGACTCTACGGCCGGCCACGAGCGAGAGGTCTCCCGCCAGGTCGAGATGCAGGCGCGGGCGTTCTCCGGCGCCTGGACTAGGCTTTCCGGGCGTGGGTCGGTTGGGCGGCTGGTGCCGGCCGCTGACAGGTAAGGCAGCTACACGACGAGTATGAGGGCGACAGGCCTCGCTAGCTCATCCCAGCGTGAAGCCGAGGCGTCACCTACTGTCGAGAGGGGTCCTGGCTGAAATCAAAGGCTGGAGACAGGTCGGCGGCCTGCGCGTCTCTGGCCGTCAGGGGGCCCAGGCCCCAGCGCCGTTCGATGAACCTCAGGATCGACAGTGTCTCGTACTGAGTGTGATCGACGAAATGCCTTTTGGCGTAGGGCGAGATGACTATCGCCGGCACCCTGGTCCCGGGTCCCCACTGATCGCCTTTGGGTGGCGCCACATGGTCCCACCGTCCCCCGTTCTCGTCGTAAGTGATCACAATCGCTGTGTCCTTCCAGTCCTTGCTGTTCTTGACAGCGCTCACCAGGTCGGCAACGTGCTGTTGCCCTTTGAGCAGGTTGGCATAGCCGGGATGCTCATTCTCCGAGCCGAGAAGCTTGACGAAAGAGACAGCGGGGAGGTTGCCCGATTGGAGCGCGGCAGTGAAGTCGGATTCGTCCTTCAGATGCTGCTGCCTGGCGGGTTTACCGTCGGCATAGTTTGAGAAGTAGGCGAAGGGTTGATGGTGGAACTGGAAGAGCGGGTCAGGTCTGCCGGCGACTGCATCGTTCCAGCCGCCTGAGTACCAGGCCCAACCGACCCCCTTGTCATTCATTCGGTCGCCGATCGTTGGCAAGGTTTGGTTGGGCACCAGGCTGGCCGGGTCAGCGGTCGAGGGGTGCGG
>JALZAW010000221.1 GCA_030948155.1 Candidatus Dormiibacterota bacterium
GACCATAACTGCGGGGACAGCGGGCGCCCGCTCAGGCGGCGAACGCTGCGACCTCGATCACACGCTCTTCGTCCTGTGCACCAACGCCGAGTACCGGGAGCGCCAGGCCGGCCGGTCGCCCTAACCAACCTCATCACAGGATCGCTTGCCTTCTACGACGCTCGCTGGCGCTTGAACGCACCGATCTGGTAGCGCGTGAGGCGAGCGCGCCGTTCGCGAGCGCCATCCCGTCCCTCGCGGACAATAGGAGAAGTGAGGACCGGCAAAGTTATCCAGAACCTCCACAGCGGGGAGCGGATCGTCCTCCTCCGGACAGGCGCCGAGACCGGCGGGCGACTCATCCTGTTTGAGCTTCACCTCGCTTTTGGGGGGCGCGTGCCGGCCGGGCACCTTCATCCCGAGCAGGAGGAGCGCTTCACAGTGCTGGAGGGTCGGGTGCGCTTCCGGCTCGAGCGGCACTCGATCATCGCGGCGGTGGGCGAAACCGTCGTTGTGTTGCCCGGGGTCGCACACTCCTTCGCCAACGCCGGAGCAGCCCCTGCCCGGGTCCTGGTGGAGGCGCGGCCCGCCCTGCACATGGAGGAGCTGCTCGAGACCGCCGCCCAGCTGGGCGCCATGCCTGGACCGGTCGAGCTGGCGCTCTTCCTGAGGGAATTCGAGCGAGAGGTGCGCGCTCCCATACTGCCCCGACTTGTCGCCGCGGCCGCGCGTCCAGTGGCTTGGATCGGCAGGCGCGGGGGGCTGGATGCCCACTACCGAGGCTTTCGTGACGGGACGCGCGATGGTTGAGCGGCGATCAAGGTCTCTGACCTCGATTCTCGCGCCCACTGGTAGCTGATGGCTGCCGACCGCGGCAGCCTGGCCGGCGAGGCCTCGGCCCTGCTGGCCGTCGCTCAGCGCGACCTGACCAAGCTGCTGCGCGACCGCGTCCGGCTCGGAGTCAGCCTGGCCTTCCCCATACTTCTGATCGCTGGCCTAGGCACTGCGCTTCAGCCGACAGTGGGGCAAGCCACCGGACTCGATTCGGTGACGTTGATGTTCACAGGGGTGCTCGCCGCCACGCTCTTTCAATCCACTGCGGCGGGCATGATGTCGCTGATCGAGGATCGCGAGACCGACTTCTCGCAGGAGCTGTTCGTGGCTCCCATCTCGCGCGTCACGATCGTTTCCGGCAAGGTGCTGGGGGAAACCTTGGTGGCGCTGGTCCAGGGCGTGGGCGTGGTGGTCTTCGCTCTGCTGTTCAAGGTCCATCCAGGTCCGGGACAACTGGTGGCACTGGTCCTGCCCTGTCTGGCCTGCTGCCTGCTGGGCGGCGCGTTTGGACTGGCCACCCTGGCTACCCTGCCCAATCAGCGGGCCGCTCTCCAGGTCTTCCCCTTTCTGATCCTGCCGCAGTATTTCTTCGCCGGTGTGATCGCGCCGCTCAGGGGACTGCCGCAGTGGCTCGACGTTGTCTCCTGGGCGATGCCGCTCCGCTATCCGGTCAATCTGGTGCGGGCGGCGTTCTACGCTGGCCACCCCGGCTACGGGGCGTCTGTCGCCGAGAGCCCGCTGCTGGACATAGCTGTGATGACCGGTCTTTTCTGCGTTCTCCTGATTGCGGGCGCGGCGCTATTGAATCATCGAGAACGATCGCGATGAGGGCGCGCTCGGCAATCGCGGCCTCGGTGATGGGCGCCCTGACTCTGGCCGTCGCGTCGGAGGTCAGGCTCCAACGGTCCGAGCAGCCGCTGACAGACCGCTGGCGCGCCCTGCCCATCGCGCCTCGCGGATCAACCCGGCTGGGCATCAGCTTCCGACCTCGCCAGGCTGAGGTCATGGGACTGGACGCAGAAGTGGCGTTGCGAACGCTGCTCGCCTATCCCTTTGAGCTGGTCAGGCTGGGTGCGTACTGGGATCGGTTGGAACCCGACGCTCGGTCGTTCAATCCCGCCGAGCTTGACCGGCAGATCGAGGCGGCTGAGTCGGCGCGTAAGCAGGTGATCGTTTGCGTGGGTGCTGTGAAAAACTTTGGCTACCCGGAGTTCTACGCGCCTCGACACCACCTCCCACAACCGTTACCTGAAGGCTCCCTCATCGGGCCGACCTCGCATGCGGAGCTTCTCGCCGCGGCGACCACCTTCGTTACTCGCGTGGTCGAGCGATACCGTTGCCGCGAGGCGATCGTCGCCTGGCAGGTCGAGCACGAGGCGGTCGACCCGCTTGGCCTGGAGCACTCCTGGCGCCTGGCGGCGGAGTTCGTGGAGCGGGAGATCAGCGCAGTCCGATGGGCCGACCCGACCCGTCCGGTCCTGCTCAATGGCTTCCTCCCCACGTCTCTGCCGGTCCGCATGCAGCAATGGTGGCGGACCCGCGACCAGGAAGATTCCCTGGCGCTTGCGGCTCGCTTGGCCGACATCGTCGGCATCGACTACTACCCACGCCACGCGCTGGCCGGGCTGTGCCACATCACCGCTTACCTCGATGGCGACAGCAGTCCCTGGCGAAGGCGCTTTGCCGCTTCGGGCCATGATCGGGGACGTCGCCTGATGATCACCGAGGGTCAGGCGGAGCCGTGGGAAGCGGTGACCGCACCGCCCAACCCGGCCGACCGCGCGATGTACAGCTGCCCTCCCGAACGTGTGATCGAGAACTACAACCGGTGCCTCCGGCACGCGCGCCGGACAGGGATCTTGCTCGAGGCGTACCTCTTCTGGGGCGCCGAGTACTGGCTGCTCCGCAGCCTGAGCGGCGATTCGAGCTACCTCGACGCCTTCGCGCGGATTGTGGGCACGCCCGCCACCCCCGATTGATGGGGGGGCGAAGGGTGGTCGGGGGCCCGGGATTCGAACCCGGGGCCTCACGGTCCCGAACCGTATGGAGGCACGATCAGGGACTGTCGCGTGAGGGTGCTCGGGGTTGCGCCAATTCCGCCAGGCTCCGCTCATATGTCAGCCAGTGTTGTCTGGCGACGGATCACGCCGCCGCATCCGTGAGCTCCTGTGTGATCTCCCCTGGCGCGGGTCATCCCATTACGGGAGCCGGCGGCAACGTCGGCACACCTCGTGGGCTGTGCAGCCGAATGACGCGCGTCGCGCTACCACTTCACCAGTCCTTGCTGGGCCTCATTGGCTCCCGCCCGGCGGTAGCAGCAATTCTGACTGGCTCACCCTATTCCGGCACCTCCGCCTCACCAAACTCTCCAGCGGTCACTTCGTCTCCCACAGGCTCAAGGACTGATTGATGGTTTCCTCTGGCCTCGCCTTGCCTCCACAGTGCAACGGGCCTGAGGTCTCGATGTCGACCTACCGATTATGAGTCCGAGCCAGAGGAGTGGGCCGAGTTCGGCGGGCTTGTCCGCTGGGGGTTGGATTGAACTGGAGACGTCCGGGCAGGTCCGGCCCTCGGCGAGATGAACGCGGCCATCCTGGAGAAGGTGGAGGAGGTCAACCAGCGTCCCTTCTTTCGGCAACCTGTACACCAACCTCCACGATGGCCTTGTCCCGAGGATGAGCGGTCCTGGTCCGGCAGCACCGCAGTGCCGTAATGACGCGCCAGCTCGAGGTAGCTGGGGTTGATCTCGGGGTCGTACCAGCAGACCTTCCGTGGCGAGCCAACGTCCCGCCGGGCACTCTTTGTGGAGTTGGAGCGTCCAGCTCTGCAGTCGCTGCCGGCGACCCGCTACGAGTTCGCCAGCTTCAAGATGGCGACCGTCAACATCGACTACCACATCGCGAGTCTCCAGTCACCTCCGCGGGGCAGGACCGCCGCCGCTACATCACCGAACCCAGCCACATGCCCGCTGCGCACCGCGCCCACCTTGGCTACCGGGCCTGCCTGGGGCTGAAGCGGCTGGGTCGACGGTTCGGCAACGATCGCCCCAACTATGCTTCCCCCAGGGGGTGATCGCCGCCCAGAACTGATTCCTTTGACAACTGAAGATCGTCGTGGCGTCGCTACGCTCCGAGCCGGCCGGTTTCAGCCGGAACGGGTGGCTCGGGGTCCAGTCGCTCCAGTGCTTGCGCCATCCTGACCCACCCTGCGACTCCGCCGGGGTTAGCCGGCGGCTTGTCCGCTCAATTCGATGCCGCCTCCGCCTCGGCAATCTGCGCGTCGCTCAGCTCGGCCCTGTTAACCCGGGTGTACGCGGTCCACTTGCTATCCACCGGACACTTCGCCATACTGCGGCTCACGTTGGCCGCCTACCTCCCGTTCGTCGGCTTCGCCGTCTTGGAGGTGCTCGCGTAGCTGTCGGTCACTTGGATCGGTCACTTGGACCCGATGCGCCGTTCACCTCGCGGAGCTGCGCTTACCGGAGCCGGCTGAGTCCCGTCGACGCCAAGCAAGCTGCGGGTGAGTGCCTCCGTGTCGGAAAGTAGCTCCCCCAAGACCTCGGCCGGATGCGCGTCGGTCGGTGCCTCATCGTGGGCGGCGGCGCGCATGCCCGACCGGCGCAGCAGCTCCCTGGCGAACGCGGCAGGCGTTTTGCCGGTGCGCTGCGCAGCCTCCGCGACCGCGAACTCGACTCGACCGGGTCGTTGCGCGAGCGCGCGCTCCTGGATTTCGCCACCGCTGGCGGTTCGGTGAATGTTCGTTTACTATGGTGAACGTGCGTTTAGCAGGCGAGGACCGGACAGCGCGGGCGGTGATCCGGGACGAGGCGCTCCGGCTCTTCGCGCGTCAGGGGGCGGACGCCGTAACGGTGCGAGAGGTGGCGGCCGCGGCCGGCGTGTCGCCCGCGCTGGTGATGCGGCACTACGGTTCCAAGGACGGACTCCGCAAGGTGGTGAACGATCACGTGGTAGCCACCCTGGAAGCAATGTTCGAGGCGCTGACCGGCGCTGCCGACCCCTTCGCCGCTGACCAAGCGGCGCTGCCCAACCTCGCCGAGGCCGTCCTCGCAAACCTGCCCCACGATTCCGAGATCCCGCGCTATCTGGGCCGGCTGCTACTGGACGACGGCCCGGCCGGCGCTCGGGTGTTCACCCGCCTCCACCAGGACGCCGCCGGTGCGCTCGCCGGTCTCGTAGCCCGCGGGCTGGCGGCGCAAGGCGACGATCCGGCCGTGCGTGCCGCCGTGCTCCTCGTCAACGACCTCGGGGCGATCCTCCTGCGCAAGCG
>JALZAW010000222.1 GCA_030948155.1 Candidatus Dormiibacterota bacterium
GATCCAGCCTGCGGCGAACAGGGCGGCGGTCGCCCTGACCAACCCCCACCTCCTGATGAGGCGCTCATAAACAACCATCGCAGCCCCGATGGCCAGCGCCGTCCCCAGGAGCGAGGAGGCAAAGACTATCGGCTTGCCGTGCGGCCCGAGTGAGCTCAGCAGCTGGCCAAAGAGGCTAGCCGGGATGAAGGGAACGAGCAGGTCACTAACGGCCTCCGGCAGCGAGGGAACGCCCAGCGGGACCCGGAGCAGGAGATTGACTGCATCGAAGATGGCGCCGGCCGCCAGGCCGGAAAGCACCACTCGCGCCGACGGCCGCAGGTGGCGCCGGTGATCTGTCATGCGGAGTCCGTCGGGGTTCGGTCGACTGGTCTCATGGTCTTAGCGAGCAATCCTCCAACCGGCTGGTGATTCCCGCGACTCTGCCCGCCCTTCGAGGCCGCCGGGCTCCACAGCTGGAGGCGGCCGTTGGTCCAGAGCAGGCGACGGTCGAGCCGCAAGCCCGCGACGCTCAGGTCACGTGCTCGTCGATCTGAGTAGGCCGGAATGCGGGCGGCGGTGTCGACGAGCACGAAAGCAGCGGGTGAGGTATGTGGTAGCAGGTGCAGCTCTGTCCGGGAAGCGACCGCCGCCGCCAGATCATCATCGGCATCCAGCTCCGCTTGCGCCGGCACCAGAGCCATCGCGGCATCTACGCCGCCCAGCTGGCTGGGCTCTGGCCGCCCGACGTACGCGAACAGCGGCAGGACCAGGCTGCCCGACAGCGCCACGGCCAGGCCCGGCATCACGGCGCCTGCCAGCGCCGCAGTGCGCGGCTGCCAGGCCTGGAGCAGGCGCCTGCCCCCCAGCGCCGCGGCGAGGACGAGGGGAAAGATCAAGGGCAGCCCGTACTGCAGTTGCAGGTGAGGCTGTGGCTGGTGCCGGCTGAGCAGCGCGGCCAGCAACGGCGGGACGGCCAGCGCTGCGAACCCCGGTCGGAGGACAGGCAGCAGGCAGAGTGCCACGAGTGTGAGCCCCAGCGCGCGCCAAGCCTCCGGCTCAAGGAGCAACCGCTCCACTTCGCCCAACCGCCCGGAGCTGAACATCGCCCCTGGCCCGCCGACCGTGAGCCAGGAGTAGTAAGTGGCGGTGTCGGTGGCTAGTCCTTGCCTGAACCATGGCATCACCAGCAAAAGGAGAACCAGCCCCCAAAGGAGGGCCCCGCCGGCGATCAGCAGTCCGCTGCGCCGGTGCCCGCTGTCTTGCAGCAACAGGATGCCAAGAACGGCTACCTGGTAGGCCTGGTCCTCCTTGGCGAGCAGGGCCAGGATGATGAGCGGCAGCGCAAGAATACGCCGCCCGGAAAGCATGGCCCAGGTGGCGAGGAACAGCGTAGGCAGGGCCAATTCCTCGGGGTGAAACCCGGACCAAGCCGCCTCTTGGAGCGGGGGTGTGAAGGGCAGGACCGTCGCGAGCACGATTGCCAAGCCGGTCCCGGCAGGTGTCCTCGGCAGGATCTCCCGACAGGCCAGGAAGGCGGTCGGCGCCACCAGGCCCAGCGCCATCGCCGACGCCACGGTGAGCGCTTGGGCGCCAGGCACTGCCAGCTCGAGCACAGCAGGCAGGGCGAGGATGGGCGAGAAGTGCAGGCCCAAAAAGCTGCCCTGCAGAAAGCTCGCCTGAAACGGGTGCCCGTGGAACAGTCCCCAGACCAGCTGCTGGAAGTAGGCGGTGTCGAAGGCAGGGATAGAGAGACGCTCGAGGCGCAGCCTGCCGAAAAGCGCCAGCAGCGCCGCCCAGGCAACACCAAGGCCAAACGGAATCCAGGGTAGCGCCCGCCAGGGCGCTCCCACCAACAACTTCAAGAGCCGTGCCTGCAATCCAGCAGTTGTAACGCCCGGACCTCTCCCCGATTCCGCCTGGATTTCACAGCCGAGGGCTGGCGCCGGCTGCGCCGCGGTTGCTGGCCGCCCCCAACCTAGAATCGGCTCGTCGTGCACAGTTGCAGTGCGGAGGTTTTGCCGGCCGGGAAACGGCGTCAGCCCGGGTTGGCATGTTCGACGCTAATTAGACCTGAGCTGAGCGCTGGCTTCCCGGCAGCCGCAGGCGGTGGGGCGCCGGTATGACAGGGACGGCCATCGATGCCGAGCGGCTGCTCCGGGACATCGAGGAATTGAATCGGCTGGGCGCCGATCCGGGCCCCGGCATCAACCGGGTCGCCTACTCGCCTGCCGACATGGCGGGCCGGCGCCTGGTCGCTGACTGGCTCCGCGAGCTGGGACTCAGCGTCCGTCAGGACGAGGCCGGCAATGTCAGCGGTGTGCTCCCGGGCACGGCTGACGGCCTGCCGCCCCTGGCCCTCGGCTCGCACACCGACACGGTGCCCAACGGCGGCCCGCTCGACGGCACCCTTGGTGTGGCGGCAGCCGTGGCCTGCGTCCGGGCGCTCAGCGCCAGAACCACGCGCCTCCGGCATCCAGTGGAGATCATCGACTTCGCCGCCGAAGAGGCGACCATGGGCGGCGGGCTGCTGGGTTCCCGCGCAATGAGCGGCCGGCTGGAGGAGGGCTTTGCCGACGCCCTCGGTTGGGATGGCCGGCCGGTCTCTGAGCACCTGACTGCCGCCGGACTGAACTGGCGAGGTCTGGCCGCGGCCAGGCGGGAACGCGGCAGCCTGGCGGCTTACCTCGAGCTCCACATCGAGCAGGGCGCCGTCCTCGATCGCTCGGGCGTGCCGCTGGCTGTGGTCCCCGGCATCGTCGGCATTCGCCGCTACCGGGTGGTCTTCACCGGCCAGGCCAACCATGCAGGCACCACGCCCATGGATCAGCGTGATGACGCCCTCGTAAAGTCGGTGCCGTTCGTGCTGGACGTCTCGCGGATCGGTCAGGAGCTGGGCATCGTGGCAACTGTCGGCAGCTTCTTGGTCCTGCCCGGGGCGAGCAACGTCATCCCGGGTCGGGTCGAGCTGTCGTTCGAGATCCGCAGTCTGGACGATGGCATGCTCGACCAGGCGGGAGAGCGGCTGCTAGGCGCTGCTGAAGGGCGGGGCGGGGAAGCTCGCCCGATCTCCGCATCGGCGCCAGTTCAGTCCTCCACTGAGGTCGTGAGCGCCTTGGAGGCGGCTTGTGAACAGGTGGGTGAGGCGCACCGACTGCTGCCGAGCGGAGCCGGCCATGATGCCATGTCCATGGCCGCCATCACTCAATCCGCCATGCTCTTCATTCCCAGCCGGGGCGGGATCAGCCACGCTCCGGAGGAGTACAGCACTCCCGAGCAGTGCGTAGCCGGCGCAGAGGTTCTGCTGGCAGGCCTGCTCGAGCTCGATGCCCGGCTCGATTGAGAAGCCGGCGGGAAAACAAAAAGGTCCGGCCCGAGCCGGACCCTTTCGGAGCAGCCGAAACCGCTAGACCTTCCGAGTTCCCCTGTGCTCGGCGTCGTAGCCGACTTCCTTCGCCTTGCCCTTCACATCACCCACGCCCTGGCGACCCTTGCCCTTGAACTCCTCTGTCTTGTCGCCGGTGACCTTGCCCTTGACTTCCTCGGCCTTGCCCTTGATCTTGTCTTTCATCGGGTCTCCTTGAGTCCAATTAGTGACCGACTGACTACTTCGCAGCTTACTGCATCCTATGCACGATTGCGAAGCCTTCGCAGAGTTTCCCGATCAGGTCTGAACCGACCCCGCCCGAGGCGGTTCCCGCTGCTATTGCGAGGTTTCTTACCTTGAAAGGCAGGGTCCATCCGACCGATGTGCGAGCCGTCTGTCGAAGATCGGCCGCGGGTACACCGAGCCCGCGGGCACCGCGACAGCCGTGCCCCAGGCACTCCGTTGGGAGGTGTTCAGGCAAGGGAAGCGACTTCCTTGCTCTTTAGACTGACCGGCATGGAGGGGCGTGAGTTGCTGTTGATCCCGGGCCCTGTCAGCGTGGAACCTGAGGTTCTGCAGGCGCTTGGCAGGCCCGTGCGCGCGCACTACGGCGACGACTGGGCGGCCGACTATGCCCTTCTAACCGAAAACCTGAGGCAGGTCTTCAGGACGCGCGGCGATGTGTTCCTCCTCTTCGGTCCCGGTACGGCCGCCAACGAGGCGGCGCTGGCCAGCGCGCTGGCGCCGAGCGACGAGGTGATCGTCTGCTCTAACGGAATGTTCGGTGAACGGCTCCGCGACCTGTCACTGGCGCTGGGTCTGCAGGTTCACCTGGTCACGGCGGAGGTGGGCCATCCCGTGCTGCCAGAGCTGGTGGAGGCGGCCATCTCGCAGCATCCGGCCGCGCGTCTCTTGGCAGTCGTGCATCACGAGACGAGCGCCGGCCTGCTGAACCCTGTGCGCGAGATCTGCCAGCTGGGCCGCCGGCACGGTCTGCTGACGCTTGTCGACGCCATCTCTTCGTTGGGCGGCGTGGACCTGCAAATGGATGCCTGGGGCATCGACATCTGCAGCACTGTCGCAAACAAAGCCCTGGGCGGCCCGATCGGCATAGCGCCGCTGGCCGTCGGCGATCGAGTCTGGGCGGCAGTCGAAGACGGCCGGCCCAAGCGCCCGGGTTGGTACCTCAACCTCAGCAACTGGCGTGACGCACCCCGGACGCAGAGCCCCATCCACCCCCACCCCACGACCATGCCCACCAACGTGATCGACGCGTTGGCGGTGGCAGTGGAGCAGATCCTCGACAGCGGCTTGGAGGAGCGGCACCGGCGCTGTGCTGCGGCGGCCGACCGCGTCCGCGAGGGCCTGGGGGAGCTGGGCTTCAGCATGGTCGTGGCGCCGCCCTACGCATCGCCTCTCTGCACGGCGGTCTGGGCGAGGCCCGGGATGGACGTCGCTCAGTATCTGTACTGGATGCGCAGCGAGCGGGGGCTGCGCTTGGGCGGAGGCCTGGGCCGGCTGCACGGACAATCGTTCCGAGTCGGCCACATGGGCCGCGCGACCGAGCCGGCCGTCGTCGACAGCTTCCTCAACGCGACCTCGGACTTCCTGGCGCTCAGAACGGCTTGAGCGCCGGTCGGGCTGAGGTGACTTCAGCCTCCGCCAGCCCAGGTCTCGTGGTCAGTGACCTAAGCAAGCGATATCGCGGCAAGCTGGC
>JALZAW010000223.1 GCA_030948155.1 Candidatus Dormiibacterota bacterium
GTTGGTTATCGCCGGTGGGGTGCTGGTGTACGGGCTGGCTCTGCTGCTCCTGCGCGCTCTCGACGAGGAGGAGTGGGCGTTGGTCCGACGTGCTCTAGGCCGGTCCTAGTGGACCGTAACCGCCGAGTATGGAGCATCCGCCGCCCCAGACCCACCTTACGAAGCAGGCTTCGTGGGGACCCGGGAAGACGGAGGGGGCGCCTGCGGGCGCTGATGCCGGCGCTCCATTCCCCGCGAGCGGGGCCCTCTAAACAAGGGGACCCGGCGCGCCTCGTCACCCGTCTTCAGATCGGCTCCCCGTCCCGCCACCGGATCCTCCCACCCCAGGACGTCTGCGAGTTCGCGGGGGCCCCGCTTCCACCCCCCGAAGTCATCGACTTCGCGGCGACCCCGGTTGGCACCGCCCGCCTGGAGCGGCTGCCTACAAGCCTGCGGCCTGCTCCACATCCGACAGCTACAGTCCACTCGTGAAGGACCTCATGTTGAAGCCCCGCAGCGGCCCCGGGCTGGTGCCGTTCCAGCGCGGCCGGATGCCCCCGCCCTCACCGGTCCTGCCCGAGACTCCCTTGGCTCAGGCCCAGTTCGTTGCGTTCGACATCGAGACCACCGGCAACACACCCTTCTTGGTAATCGAGATCGGCGCCGAGCGGTTTGAGCTGGAGGGGTCGCTCTCGCTTTTCGACACCCTTGTCAAGACGGGTGCTCCCATCAATCCGTACGCCCGGCGCCGTCATCTCATCAGCGCCGACATGCTGAAAGGCGCACCTGGCTTCAGTGATGTGAGACAGGCGTTCCTCCACTTCGCCGAGGGGGCAGCGCTGGTCGAGCACAGCCATGATGCCTTCGACAGCTACCTGATCGGCAGGGGTCTGAAGCAGAAGCTGGAGCACCTGGTCCTGGACACCTCAGCCCTCGCCCGCGCACTCCTCGAGCTGCCGGCCGGGCAGACGCCCGGCCTTGCTCGGGTGGTGGAGCTGCTGGGCGTGGACGCCTCGCCCGCGCATGCCGCGCTGAGTGACGCGCAGGCCACGGCAGCTGTCTTCCGACGCTTGGCGCGGCTGGGCTCAGAACGGCTGGGCTGGCGGACCGTGGGGGACCTGACTCAGGCCCAGGTGCGACCGGTGGTGGATCGTTCAGCTCTGGAGGGTCGAGCGAAGCCGCGCCGGCCACCGCGTTCGAGCCGGCTGCCGGGCCGCGAGCTCCCCGCCGGCCCTACTCGAACAGCGTGAGCTGAAGTTGCGGCTGCGGGTGCTTCAGTCCGCTGACGCCGACTCCGAGCAGGCGCACCGGGCGGTCTTCGAAGTACGACTTCCGTAAGGCGCTCAGCGCTGCCCGAAAGATGCTCTCGGGGTCGTCGGTGGGACTGGTCTGACTGACCTGGCGGCTCAGCTGGCCGTAGCCGGTGAGCTTCAGTTTGATGTAGACGGTGCGGGCCTGGAGCAGGTCTCCCCGCAACCTCTCAGCAACCGACTGGACGAGCTCGCGGAGCGAAACCTCCAGCTGCTCCCGGTCGGTGACGTCGTCCTCGAAGGTGCGTTCGGCGCTGATGGTCTGAGCCGGCTTGGCACCGCGGACGGGGTTCCGGTCGCGCCCCTGGGCCAGCCGCTGCAGCATAGCGCCGGAACTGCCAAACGCCTGTAGCAGCCGCTGGGTGTCGTAGTCGGCCAGCTCCCCGACCGTGCGAACGCCCATCAGGCGCAGCCTCTCCTCGGTTTTGGGTCCGAGGCCCGGTACCACTCCCACCGGCAGCGGACCAAGGAAGCCGGCCTCCTGTCCGGGCTGGATGATCACCAGGCCGTCAGGCTTCCGGCTGGCGCCGGCGACCTTCGCCACCAGCTTGCTGGTGGCGACCCCCACGCTGGCAGTGAGCTTCACCTCCTCCTGGATGGCGAACTTGATCCTCCGCCCGATCTCCTCCGGCCCCGCGTGCCGGCTCCGCACAGTGACGTCGAGATACGCCTCGTCCAGGGCCACCCCCTCGATCAGCTCGGCGGTGGTCAGGCGCCGGAAGATCGCGTGAACGCGTCGGCTGGCATCTTTGTAGCGCGCTGCGTCAGGGGGCACGACAGTCAGCCCCGGACAGCGCTCCAGTGCCTCGTGCAGAGGCTGAGCGGAGTGCACGCCGTGGCTGCGCGCTTCATAGGAGGCGCCCATCACGACGGCTCGCTTGCTGCGTCCGGCGACGGCGAGCGGCCGGTTCCTCAGCGAGGGGTCATCGCGCTGGTGCACCGACGTGTAGAAGGCGTCGAGGTCGACGTGGAGGATGGTCCGCGGCCAGTCAGTCTTGGGCATGGTCAGGCGCCGCCGATCGTCGGGGTGATGGTCACGTCCTGCCGATATTGCCACAAGAACTTGTGGCTAACCTACGCAGCGTGCGCCGCGTGTTGCAGCTGGCCTCGCGAGAAGGCGCCGATGGCGCGTGACGCCGAGCGGACGGGCGCTCAGGGCCGGGTGCTGATCGACGCCCGGCCCCTGCAGGGAGAGGATGCCAAGCGGGGCATCGGCACCTACGTCCGAGGTCTGCTCGCCGGTCTCTTGGAGGAGGGTTACGACGATCGAGTGGCGCTCCTGATAGACCTCCGGCAGCCGGCACCGGAGGTGCCCGCCGGCGCCTTTGTCGCCTACGGCGTCCGGCCGCGCTACAACGGCCGGCTGGGCCTCTGGGAAGAGGCGGTGGCGATGGGTCGGAAATTGACTCAGATCCAGCCGCAGCTCTACCACGCCACCACCCTTTCCCTGCCCGGCCGGTCCTCAGTGCCTCTGGTGGCGACGCTTCACGACCTGATCCCCTGGGCGTTGGGCGGCCGCCGCCTGCTGGGCGAGCGACTGCGCTGGCGGGTCGGGCGACGGCTGCTGAGCGGAGCGGACCTGGTTCTGGCAGTCTCCAGGCAGACCGCCGCCGACGGCGTGCGCTATGCCGGGCTCCCACCGGAGCGTCTACGAACTGTTCATTTGGGGTTGGGCCGAGGCTTCCGTCCGCAGGAGGGCGCCGCCGAGCGGGTGGCCGCGCGGTATTCGATCAGCAAGCCCTACCTCTTCTATGCCGGAGCGCTGGATGCCCGCAAGGATCCTCGGGCGCTGCTGAAGGCTTGGCAGACGGCCCGACAGCTGGGCGCCGATGTCGACCTGATACTGGGCGGCACCGCCGGCAGCCAGGCACCGCGCGAGATGGGGGAGGCCCGCCGCCTGGGGTATCTCAGCCATAGTGAACTTGTCGACCTCTATTCGGGCGCCGCCTGCTTTCTCTTCCCCAGCCGCTACGAGGGGTTCGGCCTGCCCGTGTTGGAGGCGTTCGGCTGCGGGGCGCCAGTGGTCGCCTACGACAACTCGAGCCTGCCTGAGGTGATGGGGGGCGCGGGAGTGCTGGTCAAAGACGGTGACCCCGAGGCGATGGGTCGGGCGGCTGCCGAACTGGTGTTGAACGCTTCCCGGCGCGCCGCCCAGGTGCAGGCCGGCCTGGCCCGGGCGGCCAAGTTCAGCTGGCGGGCGACGGCCCAGGCCACGATCAGCGCCTACGAATCACTGCTTGGCCGCCGCAGCTCCGATGACCGGGCGCCGATTACCTGACATAATGCGGATGCCTTGAGCCACATTGCGGTGGTGGGCGCCGGTTACGTCGGACTGACGACGGCTGCCTGTCTAGCGGACCTCGGTAACCAGGTCTGCGTGATTGACATCGACGAAGTGAAGATCCGCGCTCTGAGGCGGCATCGGCTGCCCTTCTACGAGCCCGGGCTGCGGGAGGTGGTGGAGCGCAATGGCAAGGCCGGCCGCCTGAACTTCACGGCTTCCTACTCCGAGGCAATTCCCGGCGCCGTCGCAGCGTTCATCGCGGTCGCCACCCCCGAGGGCGACGGAGGCGAGGCCAATCTGGACTACGTGCGAAGCGCCGCGGCATCCATCGCTGAGCACCTGACAGGTCCCATCGTCATCGTCAACAAATCAACGGTGCCGATCGGAACCGGGGACTTCGTGTCAGAAATGTTCCAGAAGCACCAGCCCGACTTCCAGGTCGACGTGGTCTCCAACCCCGAGTTCCTGCGCGAGGGTTCCGCACTGCACGACTTCATGGAGCCAGACCGGGTAGTCATCGGAGCCAACAACGAAGCCGCCGCCGACCAGGTGGCCAAGCTCTACGAACCGCTTCACGCCCCTATCCTCCGCTACAACCTGTACACGGCCGAGATGGTGAAATACGCCTCCAACGCCTTCTTGGCCGCACGAATCTCTTTCATCAATGAGATCTCGCGCATCTGCGAGCGCGTGGACGCCGACGCCAAGCGGGTGGCGGAGGGCATGGGGCTGGACAAGCGCATCGGCCCCCAGTTCTTGGAGGCCGGCATCGGCTACGGTGGCTCCTGTTTTCCGAAGGACGTCAAGGCGCTGGCCGCCATCGCTGAGCGCTTCAACTACCACCCCGAGCTGCTGCACGCAGTGATGGCGATCAACCGCGATCAGCGCACGCTCGCGGTTGAGAAGCTGCGGGAGTGCCTGGGCACGCTGCGCGGTCAGAGGATAGGCCTCTTCGGACTGGCCTTCAAGCCGAACACCGACGACATGCGGGAGGCGCCCAGCCTGGAGATCGCCCAACTGCTGCTGAGGCAGGGCGCCAAGGTGTGCGGCTACGACCCAGCCGCAGGGGAGAAGGCGAAGGCCCTGCTGCCGGAGCTGGAAGTCCGGCGCGACGCCTACGCCGTTGCTCGTGACGCCGACGCCGTGGTGGTCGTGACCGAGTGGAACGAGTTTCGCCAGCTCGATCTGGCCAAACTGAAACGAGCCATGCGGCGCCCGGTCGTGGTCGATGGGCGCAACATTTACGATCCAGCGCAGATGCGCAGCCTCGGCTTTGTCTACCGCGGGATCGGCCGCAACTGATGTCGGCCGCCAATGGAGGGGTCCCATAAAGCCTGCTTTGCGGGGATAGTGGTGTCGGCCTCGACCAGGGCAGTGGTTTCCGGCGCGGCCGGCTTTCTCGGCTCGCACCTCTGCGATCGCTTGTTGGCGCGCGGCTGGGAGGTGGTCGGGCTG
>JALZAW010000011.1:0-1367 GCA_030948155.1 Candidatus Dormiibacterota bacterium
ACCGGGTAACCGGGTAAGGGCCCTGGTAGACCACCAGGTAGATAGGCCGCAGGTGTAAGGCAGGTGACTGCTTGAGCTGAGCGGTACTAATCGCCCGAGGGCTTGTCCACTTACGCACCCACTCTTCGGTCCGCGAAGGTGGCTGCTCTGATCCACGATCGCGTCGGTAAATCGACTAACATTTCTCAGAACCCCTATTCAGTTGCCGGTGGGCGCCACCGATTAGGCCGGAGATCCCGGAAGAGCAGGCAGTACCATGCCTTGAAGTGAGCCCCGCTGCCTGGAACCGGCGTGCAGAGGAGCTGTTCTCGGTCCCGCCGGTGCCTCTATTCGGTGACCAAGGTTGGCCTCTGGCCACGCGCACCCAGAAGTAGACGGACAGTGGATGCGGCGGGCGCTGCAGCTGGCCGCCCGGGCCGACTATCGCACCAGCCCTAACCCCATGGTCGGCGCCGTCCTGCTCGACAGCGGTGGCAACCTCGCCGGCGAGGGCTGGCATCGGAGCGCCGGCAGCGACCATGCCGAGGCGGTAGCGCTTGCCCGCGCCGCCGGCCGTGCCCGCGGCGGCACCGCCTACGTCACGCTGGAGCCTTGCGCGCACCAGGGCCTAACGCCTCCCTGCGCCGATGCGCTGATCGCCGGCGGGCTGCGCCGCGTGGTGGTCGCCTTGCCGGATCCCGACGACCGGGTTGCCGGCCGCGGCCTGGAGCGCCTGCGAGCGGCAGGGCTCGAAGTGGGCGAGGGCGTCCTGGCTGACGAAGCCGCGGCGCTCAACCGGTTCTACCTGAAACAGCGACGGACCGGCCTGCCGTTCGTCACCGCCAAGTTTGCGGCAAGCGTCGATGGCCGGATCGCCACCCGCATGGGGGACTCCAGGTGGGTGACCGGCGAAGCGGCTCGGCTTCACTCTCATCGGCTGCGCCATCAGCACGATGCCATCCTGGTGGGTGCTGGAACCGTGCTGGCGGACGACCCGGAGTTGAGTGCCCGCCTGCCGAACGCACGCCAGCCGCTCCGGGTGGTGCTGGCCGGCCGGCGCCGGATCCCAAGCACGGCCCGGGTGCTCCGCGCTGATCACATGCTGGACGACGGACGGGATCTGCCAGGACTCTTGCGGCGGCTGGGCGAAGACGGGATCCTCAGCGTCTTGGTCGAGGGCGGCGGCCAGGTGCACGGCGCTTTCTTCGACCAGCTGCTGGTAGACCAGGTCTTCGCCTACCTGGCCCCGACCGTTATAGGTGGAGCGGCGGCGATCCCTTCGGTGGCCGGCTTGGGCGCCGCCAGCATGGCCGCCGCCTGGGGCTTGACAGCCGTCCGCAGCGAGTGGCTGGGCTGCGATCTGGTTATATCGGGCTATGTTCACGGGG
>JALZAW010000011.1:1377-16869 GCA_030948155.1 Candidatus Dormiibacterota bacterium
TCAGCTCGCTGGGTAGCGTCGCGGAGTCGCGGAGCGGTCACCTGGGCATAACGGCGGCTGACATCACAGCGCGCGTCAGCGCCGGCGCCAGCGTGGCTGTCAACGGCGTCTGCCTGACGGTGACGGGCGTGCAGGGTCAGGCCTTTTTCGCCGACGTGGTGCCGGAGACAGTCAGCCGGACCAACCTCGGCGCCTTGAGGGTTCGTCAAGCCGTCAACCTGGAGCTGCCGCTGAGCCTCGCCCAAGGGCTGGACGGCCATCTGGTCCAGGGTCACGTCGACGCTGTGGTTCGGGTGCTCACAGTCCGGCCGGTCAGAATTGGTAGCGAGATCGAATTCGAGTTGCCCGCCGAGCTTGCCCCTTATGTGGCCGATAAGGCTTCGGTGGCGCTGGACGGGACGAGCCTGACGGTGGCCGGCCTCGCTCAAGACGCGCGGTCCTTCAGCGTTGCCTTCATCCCGCACACGCTCGAAAGCACCATCGCCGGCTGGTACGAACCTGGAACCGCCGTGAATCTGGAGGTTGACGTTGTGGCGCGGTACGTGGAGCGGCTGCTGGGCTCGCGCCAGCAGGCTGGGTAACCTTGCCCAGTGTCCTGTTCACAGAAGGTCGCCGATCGGTTGCCAGGCGCGGCTCGCTCAGGAGTCGAGGCGAAAACCGGCAAAGAAAAGGAGTAGCGCACCTCAGGATGGGCGCTGACAATGGGCTCGTTCCCCGGCTGCATCCGGCGGTGTCCGGAGTCGTAGGCCGCCGACCAACGACTTGGCGGCGACGCTGATGCCGCTGGCCAGCATCCCGGAAGCCATCGCCGACTTCGAGGCGGGCAAGTTCGTGATCATCGTCGACGACGAGGATCGTGAGAACGAGGGCGACCTCTGCGTGGCCGCCCAGCTGGCGACCCCTGAGCACGTTGCCTTCATGGCCAAGAAGGCAAGTGGGCTCATCTGCACTCCCATGCTGTCGACCCGGCTGGACGAATTGCAAATCGAGCCGGCCGTGCAGCACAACACAAGCCGCTATGGCACAGCGTTCAGTGTGTCGGTGGAGGCGCGCGAGTTCGTCTCCACCGGAATCTCGGCCCAAGACCGGGCGGCCACCATCCGACATCTGGTCAACCCGAAGGCCGAGCCGAGCGACTTTGCCAAGCCCGGCCACACCTTCCCTCTCCGAGCGGTGGAGGGTGGCGTGCTGAAGCGCGCCGGTCAGACCGAGGCGGCAGTAGATCTCGCTCTGCTGGCCGGGCTCTATCCTGCCGGCGTCATCTGCGAGGTGATGAACGACGACGGCACGATGGCCCGCCTGCCCCAGCTGGAGGGGTTCTCGGCCGAGTATGGAATCAAGCTGATCACGATCAAGGACCTGATCGCCTACCGGCGGCGGACCGAGCGGCTGGTGCAGCGGCGGGTGGTGACGCCGATCCCGCTGGACGGTCGGCGCTGGTACGCCCACGCCTACGAGGAGGTCCTCACCGGCGAGATCCACGTGGCGATGGTGCTGGGCCAGATCAGCCCTGACCGGCCGACCCTGATTCGAGCCCATTCGCGTTGTCTGACCGGCGACGTCTTCGGCAGCCAGCGCTGCGACTGCGGGCCTCAGTTGCACGCCGCGCTGGCAGCCATCGCGGAGGAGGGAAGCGGTGTCCTGCTCTACTTCGACAACCACGAGGGCCGCGGGATTGGCCTCGTCGAGAAGCTGAAGGCATACAACCTGCAGGACCAGGGCCTGGACACAGTGGAAGCCAACGAGGCGTTGGACCAACCGGCTGACTCGCGCGACTACGGCATCGGGAACCAGATCCTCTACGACCTAGGCGTGCGGCGCCTGCGATTGCTGACCAACAACCCGCGGAAGCTGATAGGCATCGAAGGCTTCGGGCTGGAGGTGGTCGAGCAAGTTCCGATCCGAATCCAACCAACCGAGCACAACGCGCGCTATCTGCTCACCAAGAAAGAGAAGCTTGGCCATCTGCTCTGACCGCCCGCCAATCCGGCGAGCGCCAGCCGCCCTTGGGTGAGCGCGGCCGGGAGCGGCCGGCCCCGGAAGACCTCGACGCCTCGCAGCTGCGGGTGGGGGTGATAGTCTCCCGCTTCAACCAGGACATCTCGAGAAGACTGCTGCGCGGCGCGCTGGAAGCGCTGGCCGAGCATGGCGCGACAGATCCCGAGGTCGTCTGGGTGCCGGGGGCGATGGAAATTCCGCTGGCGGCCATGACCATGGCCGAGTCGGGCGCCTACGACGCATTGCTGGCCTTGGGCTGCGTTATCAATGGCGAGACCGCCCACTTTCAGTACGTGGCCGGCGAGTCCGCTGCGGGTCTCATGCATGTCAACCTGGACAGCGGAGTGCCCTGCGCCAACGGCATCCTGACCACCTACGATCGAGAACAGGCGCTGGCGCGCTCCGGGCCCAAGAACAACAAGGGCGCCGAAGCGGCCGAGACGGCTGTCGAGATGGCGAACCTGATCAGCCGGCTCCAGCTGGGTGTCGAAGGCGACGAGGACGGCGACGAGGCCGGCCTGGCCGCCGAGCTGCGCCGGGCCGGCCAGCCGATTGTGCCGCGGCCGCTCAAGCAGGGTCGGGAGGCGCCCCGGCCACCGTCGTAGAGCCACCAACGTGGCCTGCCGGGTCGGCAGGCCGAGAGGCGGTCGCTGCAGCTGCATTTGGGCTGGTCCTGCTATTGGTGTTGACCCGGCCACGCCACCTGAATGAGGCGGTGGCGACGCTCTCGGGGGCGGCCGCATTCCTCGTGCTCGGCCTCCTCAGCCCCCTGCAGGCGGCCGGCACCCTGGCCGCCCAGTGGAACCTACTCCTCTTCCTGACCGGATTGATGCTGATAGCAGGTTTGGCGGACGCGGCGGGTTTTTTCGATGCGGCCGCCGCCCTGGCCGCCAGCAGCGCCCGCGGCAGCGGCAGGCTGCTACTCCTGGCAATTTTCGCTGTGGGCGCCCTGGTGACTGTCTTCTTTTCCAACGATGCCACGGCGCTGATCCTCACGCCAGTGGTCTACACGCTGACGACCCGGCTGCGGCTGCCACCGCTGCCTTACCTCTTCGCCACGACCTTCGTGGCCGATACCGCCTCGCTGACGCTGCCGGTTTCCAACCCCGTCAACGTCCTCATCAGTGACTCGCTGCGCCTGAACCTCGTCACCTACGCTGGCCATCTGCTGCTGGCGTCGCTGCTCGCGGTGGCCCTAAACGCGGGGCTGTTTCTCATTCTCTTCCGGCGCCAGCTCAGGCAGCGCTTCGAGCCCAGCCGGGTGCTGCAGCCGCCCCGCGCTCGCGCCGAGCAGCGCCTGTTCGCCTTGACCACCAGCGGCCTGGCCCTGATCGCGCTGGCCTATGTGGCGGCGTCACTGGCCCGTTTCCCGCTGGGCCTGGTGGCGATCGCTGGCAGCCTGCTGCTGGCCGGGGTTGCCGTGGTGAGCCGTGGTTTTCAGCCGCAGCGGGTCAGGGAGCACTTCAGCCTGACCCTGCTGGGCTATGTCAGTGGTTTGCTGCTCCTGGTCAAGGGCGTCGAGCTGACTGGCCTGACCGCAGGCCTGGTCCGCCTCCTGGTTGGCTTGGCCCAGACGCCGGCGACCGCCGCGGCGGCCGGGCTGGTGGGCGCGGCGGTGGGTTCGAACGTCCTCAATAATCTCCCAGCCAGCCTGGTTCTGATTTCCGGTGCGCAGGCTGCCCAGCTGCCTGGGTCACTCCTTCGGCCCTTCCTGCTGGGAAGCCTGGCCGGCGCCGACATTGGTCCCAATTTGACGCCTGCCGGATCTCTCTCCACCATGCTCTGGCTGCTCATCGTGCGCCGTCGCGGACTTGAGGTCTCGGCCCGGCAATACATCAAGATTGGCATCATGGTCACCCCCGCTGTACTGCTGACGGCCGGCATCGCTCTTGCGGTGAGCTTTCGTTGAGCACCGTGCTGATCGCGGTAAGCGGGGTGGGCGCCAGGGGGGAGCTGGAGGCTGCGCAGGTCTCTCTACGGCTGGCCGGTCGCACGCTGCTCCTAGCTCACGTTATCGACAACGGCGCCCGGGGCGAGCTGGCGCTCATCCGCGGCCGCTTCTTGGGTAGGCCGCTGCCCGATCATCGCCTTCATGCCATCGGCGCCGCGGAACGCGACGCCGCCACGTTGATCTTGGGCGAGGCGGCGACCGTTGCGGCGAGGATGGGCGCCGTCTGGGAGACCTGGCTGGGCGAGGGAGAGCCGGGCCGGGAGCTTGTCAGGCTCGCGGCGGGCGGCGACTGCGAGCTGATGGTCATCGGGGCGCGACCGCCGGAGGCGGCGCTGCGACCGGGACCGCACTCGCTCGGCTCCACGGCACGATTCGTGGTTGACCATTCACCAGTACCTGTCCTGCTGCTCCGGCGAGAGAGCCGGGGCCGGCGAGGGTAAGCCCCAGTGCCAGTTGTGCCGAGGGTCAAATAGAGTGGTGGCGTGCCTGGCAGGGTAGGTCTCGTCTGGTCCGAGGACCTGATGGCCTACAAGCTGAGCGGAGACCACCCACTCCAGCCGATCCGGGTGAAGCTCGCCGTCGAGCAGATGGGCGCCTCCGGGCTGCTCGAACACGCGAGTGTGCTGGCTCCGAAAACGGCCAGCCGACAGGAGCTGGCACTGGTTCACGACAGTGCCTACATCGACCTGGTGGCTGCTCTGAGCGATCCCGCTCGCCGGCCTGGAGTCAGCCCCTGGGAGGTCGAGACAGCCGGCTTTGGCAGCCCTGACAACCCGATAGCTGTCGGCATGCATGAGGCCGCCGCTACGGTGGTGGGTGCCAGCGTGGTAGCCGCCGAAACCGTGCACAGCGGTGACGCCTTGCACGTCTTCAGCCCGGCCGGGGGGCTACACCATGCCCACGCCCGCTGGGCCTCCGGGTTCTGTGTCTACAACGATGTGGCAGTGGCCGCGGCCTGGCTTCGGGAACGCGGTCACCGGGTTGCCTGCGTTGATGTAGACGTGCATCACGGGGACGGGACTCAGGCGATCTTCTACGCCGATCCCCAGGTGCTCACTGTCAGCCTGCACGAGAGCGGGCGCTACCTCTTTCCGGGCACCGGGTTTCCGGCTGAGCTAGGCGAAGCGCCAGCACTGGGTGCCTCGGTCAACCTACCGCTCGAGCCCTACTGCTGGGACGAGCCCTGGCTGGCCGCGTTTGAAGCGCTGATCCCCGTCATCCGCGACTTTCAGCCCACCGTGCTCCTGACGCAGGACGGTTGCGACAGCCACCTGCTCGATCCGCTGGCCAATCTGCAAACTTCCACCGCCATCTGGCCGCGGATTGGCAGCCGCTTCCACGAGTTGGCGCATGAACTCTGCCAGGGTCGCTGGGTGGCATTGGGCGGCGGTGGCTATGCGCTGCGAGAGGTGGTGCCGCGGGCCTGGGCGCTGCTCTTCGCCGAGATGATCGAGCGGCCGGAGCTGGCCGCCGACCTGATCGATCCTGAGCCGTTTCCGCCCTCTCCCGAAGCGCAGGAGCAGGTCTGGCGTGGGCTGGACCGAGATCTTCAGAAACTGTCCGCCGAGCTGGGCCTGGAGATTGGCCGCTGAACCGAGGCGGCAGCCTAATCTGTCCGGTCCCCGAGATCCTGAGATGCCGAGGAAGTCATACGTCCTCCACCTAGGAACGTTTCGACTACTCGGGGACCGGACAGCCTAACCCGCGCCGGGTTCAGCGCTAGGCAAGCCAGGCGGGGGCTGAGGTCGCGTCGTAGTCGTTGCTCGTTGTCAGCTGGCGCGCCGGCTTGGGTGTGGGCGGCGCGAGCGGGGTGGCGGACTGCCTAGGTTTCGCGGTAGCGGGGGCGGCAGGCGCCGCCGGGGGCTGGGCGGGCGACGCCAGATCCTGAAAAAAGAGCTGGAAGTGGCCTGTCGTGTCCTGGGCGCTGAGATAGAGCACACCGCTTCCGTCGGGCGCCCAGCCGGGCGCCGCCACGAGCCCTGTGGCAATTGTGGTCGCCGGGCCCAGCGCCCTCCCGTCGAAGTCCGCCAGCATCAGCTTGCTCGGCTGGCCCGCTGCCGTGCAGACCATGGCCAACCGCTTGCCGTCAGGAGAAAGCGCCGGCTGGGCGCAGCCGTCCTCCTCCTTGGTGAGTGCTGTCCCGGTGGCGCGGGCCCGGGTCGTCAGCCACAGCTCGGAGGTGTTCTTGCCATCCGGGGTGAGACCAAACTTGGCATAGATCAGACCGCCGCTCTTGAGCGGCGCCGGCTGGACGTCGCCGCCCGTGTACTGGTTGGGGTCAGTCCAGGCTCGGGCCTGTCGCTGCAGCCCGTCGACAGGCATCGCATAGACCGCCAGGTCCACGCGGAAGAAATTGCCCGGGTCCTTGGGGTCCCAGGAGTAGTAGAGGGTCTGACCGTCCCCGCTGAGGCGGGGATAGAACGACCAGTGGTTCAGGTGAACGTCGGTGTTGGCATTGTGGGTCAGCTGCCTCAGGACGTGGCCGTCGTAGTCCAGCAAGTACAAGTCGGAGAACTGAGCTTCCCGCTTCACCGCCAAGAGCTGGCCCGGGGGTCCCGGCGCTGGCTGTGTCCAGCCACCATTGGCGATCTGCTGGAAGCTGCCGGCCCGAAGCCGGTAGAGGGAGCCACCCTGGGCGACAAAGACGCTTCCCGGCAGGCTGAACTTCGCCTTCGCCGGGGCAACCGCCTTTTCAGTGGTGACGCGACTCTTGAGCGAGCCCAGGTAGTGGTAGACGCCGTAGCCAAAGCCGACCATCGCGGCAACGAGAACGAGAGCGAGGCCGCGGCGGAGCCAGTGCGCTGTGCCGTTCAGGAAGGAAAGTCCTGGTGCACGAGCGCGTGGATGGCCGCCCAGTCACTTGCCAGCAGGACGTCCTCGCCACCAATATTCTGACCGACCGTGTAGTTGAGCAATGTCACCTGTTTCACATCCTGGGTCTGAACCTTGGCCGCCACCGGCAGGAGGGCACGGATGCGATCAAGGCTCAGGTCGGTCTTGAGCTGTCCGTTGAAAGTATTGGCGAGGTCCGGGATGTCGGCGGCGGTCAAAGTCTTGGCCTTGGTTCGCAGAGCAAGCAGCACCTGCTGCTGGCGCATCGAGCGGCCGAAATCACCCCGCAGGTCGCTATGGCGGGAGCGTACGTACTGCATGGCGTGGATCCCGTCAAGGTGCTGAGCACCCGGCAGCACGGCTACGCGCGTGTAGCCGTAGGGATCGCTTGAATGGATGTCGTCGGGGTAGTAGTCATCCAGCACAGGATTGCTGGTCACGACGTCGACTCCGCCGACCATGTCGATCAGCTTGACCAGGCCTTCTAGGCCGATCCAGACATAGTTGTCGATCCTGACCTGGAAGTTCTGCTGCACAGTTGCCACAGCCAGCTTGGCGCCGCCATAGGCGTAGGCCTTGTCGATCTTGGCACTGCCGTTTTGCGGGATCGGCAAGTAAAGGTCCCGAGCGATAGAGAACATAGCCACCCTGTGCGCCACCGGGTCGACCCTGACCAGGATCATCGATTGGGTCAGCACTTGGTTCGGATCGAATTTGGCATCGTTGTCCGAGCCGAGCAGCAGAACCGTAAAGGGCTGGAGGTTGCTGGAGGCGGCGATCGCAGGGGCGCTCGGCTGTGTGACCGAGCCGAGATTTGGCGGTCCGACGTCAGTGATCAGGCGCGCGGCGGCCAGAGCTGGCAGAAAGTAGGCTCCGGCCCCCGCTCCGCCGGCCAGCAGGAAGCCGATCAGCGCCAGGATTACGAAGCGAAGGGACAAGAACCTTCCGGATTGACTGGGTCGGCTGGCGCGTTGTCTCATGGCTTGGACTTGAGCTCGGCCAGCGGCTGCTGGGTCGAGCCGGATGCGGACGATGCTACAGCGGCTGCTCGGGCGGGAATGGTCATTAGAGTGTCAACGCCGAGCTAGAGGTGCCGCCGAAAAACCAGGCGCACCTCCCGGGGCTTGGGGTATCACCGCAGTGCCTCGCGAGCAATGCGGCCGGCTCCCAGCTGGAGGCAGATCGCGCCCCCGAACAGAGCTGCCGCCGGCGGCAGCAGCCAGAGGAAGCCGGTCTCGCGGCCCCGCATCAAGACGAGGTACGCGGCGCACATGAGCAGCAGCGCCAGGTTGCCGCCGACCGCCAGTTTCAGCCAGCGTCGGACCGCGCCCACGCGCGCCCCGGTGGGTCCGGCCAGGGCAGGCTGCAGGACCCTGGCGTAAAGGAGGAATTGACCTGCCAGGCTGGCCAGAAACGCCAGGGCGGCCCCGAAGAGGTAGATCAGTCCTTCAGGGCCGCCCCGAGGTGCTCCGCCGAAGGCAGCGGGTGCACACGCGGGCCTTGACCAGCTTCCCGCCGATCAGCACGTGTCCGGTCTGCAGGTTGGGCAGGAACCGCCGGTTGGTCCTGAGCTTTGAGTGGCTGACGTTGTGTCCGTACTGCGGACCCTTGCCGCAAAGTTCGCATTTCTGAGCCATAGTCTTGGAAAACGCTCCGCTTGCACTGGCCGCTGAGGACCGGTCAGGACTGCGGGCTGGAAAGCACGCCAGGTCCATCAGACTGGGAACGAAGCCGGATTGTACCATAGGCGATCGTGAGTCTGAACCTGAGCGCCGGCGTCGAGGAGGCGCCGCGCCGTCCCGGCGCAGCTCGTCCAGCCGGCCGCATCCAGGTCTTTCCGGCAGTCGTGGCGGCGATCTCAGGGCACGCCGCTGCCGGTTGTTACGGCGTGCGGGGCATGGCCGACCGGGGGCTCAGGGACGGCGTCGCGACGCTCCTACGTCGGGAGAACCTACATCGCGGGGTCGACCTGCGAGAGGTGCCGGGGGGTTTGGCTGTGGACGCATACGTGATAGTTCAATACGGGGTCCGGATCACTGAGGTCGCCCACAACCTTCAGATGGCTGTCCGCTTTGAGGTGGAGCGGGCTACGGGAGTTTCGGTGGCCGAGGTGAACGTCTACGTCCAGGGGGTACACGGAGATAACTGGTCGGGCTAGCGGCGGCCGGCGGAAGGTAGTCGACGGGCCGCTGCTCAAGCAGGCGCTGCTCGGCAGTCTGGCGCGTCTGCTGGCTCAGCAGGAGGAGATCAACCGGCTCAACGTGTTCCCCGTGCCCGACGGGGACACCGGCACCAACATGCTCCTGACGCTCCAATCAGCGGTGGAGGATATCCGGGAGTCAAGCGCGACGGAGGTGTCGAAGATCGCGCGGATCGCCGCCCATGGCAGCCTGATGGGCGCTCGCGGCAACTCAGGAGTGATCCTTTCGCAGATCTTCCGTGGCTTCGGAAACGCCGTTCAAGGCCGCGCAGAGCTGACCCCGGGTGAGCTCGCCGCAGCGTTCGAGGAAGCCGCCAACGCAGCGTACCGGGCGGTGATCAAGCCGACTGAGGGGACCATCCTCAGTGTCGCTCGGGAGGCGGGCCGAGCGGCTACGCTCGCCGCCCAGGAACCGGGCGCCACCGTGGCCGGGGTGATCGAGGCAGCTGCGGCGGGAGCGCGCGCGGCAGTCGAGAGGACGCCCAGCCAGCTGAGTGTCCTGCGGGAGGCGGGGGTGGTGGATGCAGGCGGCTACGGCCTGCAGGTAATGCTGGAAGGCATGCTCCATTCCGTCGAGGAGACCGAGGCGGAGTTGGAAAAGCTCAGCGGTCTGCAGCCGGCCGCCCAGGCAGGCCTCGATCTGCCCCAAGAGGGCTGGGGTTACTGCACCGAGTTCCTGATCCTCGGCGCCGACCTGGACGTGGCTGGCCTTCGGGCTGAGATCGCGGCCCTCGGCGATTCAGTGCTGGTGGTAGGTGACGAGTCGGCGGTCAAAGTGCACGTCCACACCGACGACCCGGCGCGCGTTTTGCGCCTGGCAGGCGCCCACGGCAAGATCGACCGGCTGAACGTGGGCGACATGTCCAGCCAACATCGACGGATCTTGGCGGCGGAGGGCCGGGGTTCGAACGAGAGGGCCGCGGCGCCGATCTCGATTCGGGCCAACGGCGTCGGCTTGGTGGCGATCGCCTCTGGCGTCGGCCTGGCGGAGGTCATGCGAGGGCTGGGCGCTGACGCCATTGTCGAGGGTGGCCAGTCCATGAACCCAAGCACCGAGAACATGCTGGCGGCGGTGGAGCAAGTGCCTTACGAAGAGGTGCTGCTGCTGCCCAACAACAAGAACGTGATTCTCGCCGCGCGCCAGGTTGGCGCGCTGACCGCCAAGCAGGTCCATGTTCTGCCGACCAGCTCTGTGCCGCAGGGGGTGGCGGCGCTGGTTGCCTTCCACCCCGATCGGACTGTGGCTGAGAACGCGGCCGCCATGCAGGAATCTGCCCAGCACGTGCAGACGATCGAGGTCACCCATGCCGTGCGCGACAGCCGCTCCAACGGGGTCGAGGTCAAAAAGGGCGACGTCATAGCGCTCATCAACGACAAGCTCCGGCACGCTGGCGGTGACTATGGAGCTGTAGTCGAGAGTGCGTTGGACGGCATCGGAGTGCACGACTATGAGCTCGTCACGATCTATCGCGGCTCGCAGGCAAGCGAGTCCGAGGTGAACCGGCTCTCCGAATCGATCCGCGGCCGCTTTCCCAGCCTGGAGGTCGAGCTGCAGGCCGGGGGTCAGGAACACTACCCCTTCATCCTCTCGGTCGAATAGCGTTTGGGCGCTGGCTCTCGTTTTCGGGTGGTGACGGACTCCACCGCCGACGTCCCACCGGAATGGATCGAGCGCTACGGGATCAGCGTCGTCCCGCTGACTGTGCTCTTCGGCCAGGAGGCTTTCCGGGATCGGGTGGACCTGAGCGACGCAGAGTTCTTCGCGCGCCTCCAGACCGCCGATCAGCTGCCCACGACGTCGGCTCCTTCCCCGGGCGCGTTCGCGGAACTTTATGAGCGCTTGAGCACTGAATGCGAGGGCATCATCTCCATCCACATCGGGCGCACCCTCTCGGGCACGACCGAGGCGGCCCGCTTAGGGGCAGCCAGCCTGCCTGGCTTTCCTGTCCACGTCATCGATTCAGGCTCGGTGACAATGACTGTCGGCTTCTTGGCTCAGGTTGCTGCCGAAGCGCCTGACCTGGCCCAGGCGCTACTCCGAGTGCGAGAGCGCCTGGGCCGGCAGAAGGTTCTCGCCCTGCTCGACACGCTGCGCTACATCGAGCTAGGAGGCCGGGTAAGCCGCGCCCAGGCCATGCTGGGCACGATGCTCGATCTGAAGCCGATCCTCGCGCTGCAGCAGGGAGAGATCAAGAGCGTCGACCGCGTACGCACGCGTGGCAAGGCTCTGAAGCGGCTGCTCCAGCTGTTGCAGCAGGATCTGCCAATCGAGCGACTGGCGGTGATGCATGCCCAGGCCCCGGCGGACGCCGAACGCCTGCGCGACGAGCTGGCGGGGGAGCTGAAGCCGGTGGAGGCGGTCATCGGCCAGATCGGCTGCGTGCTCGGCACCCATACGGGGCCCGGAGCACTAGGTTTCGCCTACCTAACGGCTTGAAGGCGACCGGTCTGAAGCGGACGTCCGGAGGGCCGCCCCAGCACCAATCGCCGACCATTGTGGCCATAGGTCGGTCCGAGTGGAGAGGGCGCGGGCGAAGGGTGGGGGCCGGCGCTTTCACCGGCCCGCTCTGGAGACGGGCGGAGCCACTGTCCTGACCGGCTCCGGGACGGCTGGGAACCCCTCAGATCGCCTGCCCTGGCGGCTCGTGGGCACAGTGCTGGTGGGCACTCTGCTCAATCCGCTCAACTCGTCAATGATCGCCGTGGCCCTGCTCACCCTCGGCAGCAGCTTCGGCATCAGCATCGCCACAGCCACCTGGCTCGTCTCCGGTTTCTACCTCGGGGGAGCCATCGGCATGCCGCTCATGGGCCGGCTCGCCGATCTCTTCGGGCCCCGACGTGTCTTCACCCTGGGCCTCGTCTTGGTAGGCCTGACCGGTGCTGCGGCACCTTTGGCTCCATCGTTCGGCTGGTTGCTGGCCATCCGTATAGCCCAGGCCTTCGGCACCGCGACAGCCTATCCGGCAGGACTCGCCATCATGCGGGCCCAGGATCGGCGGGATCGTCCACCCGTGGCTGCGCTGGGCGCCCTGGCGGTGGGCGCCTCGCTGAGCGCAGCCCTGGGTCCGATCCTCGGCGGGACCCTAATCGCGTTTGCCGGCTGGCCGGCGATCTTTTTGGTAAACGTTCCTGTCACCGCGGTGGGCCTGCTCCTGACCAGGACCTGGTTGCCGGCCGATCCGGCTGAGCGCTACGGGAGCGGTCAAGCCTCGGGCGGGAGGTGGGGCGGACTGCGTTCCATTGACATTCCGGGAGTCGTCCTGTTCAGCATCTTCGTCAGCAGCTTGCTCGGCTTCCTCCTCTCCCTCGCCGATCGACGGCTCTGGCCCTTATTCATCCTTGCTGGCCCGGCGGCGATTCTGCTTGTTCGGCGTGAGATGCAGGTGAGCGCTCCCTTCCTCGACTTGCGGCTGCTGGCGGCCAACCGGGCGCTCGTCGGCGTCTACGCTCAGTTCGCTGCTGTCAACCTCGTTTTCTATTCTGTCTTCTTCGGCCTCCCACTCTGGTTGGAGGAGACGCGGCGCCTCGCTCCCGCAACCGTCGGGCTCGTCCTGCTGCCGGTTGCCGGCGTGGGAGTGCTGGCAACACCCCTCGCCGGCCGCCTGGTCGCCCGGTCGGGCCCCCGACCGGCCCTGGTCGCGGGTGCGAGTCTGCTCCTGGGCGGCTCGCTCCTGCTGCTCGGGTTCGGCGCCTCCACGCCGCTGGCTGTACTTCTGCTCGTCGGAGCTGTGCTCGGGGTCCCCAACGGGTTCAACAATCTCGGTCTGCAGGCGGCCCTGTACAGAGCCGCGCCGGCCGCCCAGATCGGCGCCGCGGGAGGCTTGTTCCAGACATTTCGCTACCTAGGCGCGACTCTCTCGACGGTCACCATCGGACTTGTCTTCGGGCGCGGCGCCACGAGCGAGAGCCTGCACATCCTGGCCGTGATCATCGCCGCTGTCAGCCTTTGCCTCTTGCTGGCCAGCGTCTGGGGGCGCCGCGGGCGTCGGGCGGCTGAGCGCGCCTGAGTGGTTGCTCGCCCAGCTTACCCCTTGGCCCAGCGCGTCGCCACAAGCGGGCGGGGCTAAGCGAGGCTGGCTGAGAGGCTGATTGGCACTGCGGCCAGTGCCTTCGAGACAGGGCAGGTGGCCTTCGCCCCGTCGGCGGCTTCCTGGAAGCCGTCGGCGTCCAGGCCCGGCACCCGGCCGCGCACTGTCAGGTGGATTCCGGTGATGCCCGTGCCGGCTTGAAAGCTGACCTGGGCGGTCGTCTCCAGCTTCTCCGCCGGGTGGCCCGAGTTGCCGAGCCCTAACGACAGCGCCATGGCAAAGCAGCTGGCGTGGGCGGCGGCGATCAGTTCCTCCGGGCTGGTGCCCGTGTCGCGGGTCTCGGCCCGCTGACGCCAGGTGACGGGCAGTTCGGGAAAGGTTCCGCTGGCCGGGCGGACGGTCCCCCGACCGTCCACCAGTGTGCCCTCCCAGACTGCGCTCGCTGTGCTCTCAACTGCCATGCTTTCTGTCTCCTCGCTTTAGCGAATTTTTCCTGCCGCCTTTGAGCGATCGTGCCCTCACCTTACTCAGCCCCTGGACCCGCGGCGGGGGACCGCAACTTCAAAGCCAGAAAGGTCCAAACGTCTGCTTCCTCTTCCACCAGCTTCGACACCGGCTTGCCCTGGCCGTGACCGGCGCGCTCTTCCACTCGAAGCCAGGCCTCGGCGCCCACGCTCTGGAGGCGGGCCGTCATCTTCAGCGCGTGCATCGGATCGACTCGAGAGTCCTCCGCGGCCGTAAGGAAGAGTGCAGCCGGGTACTGAACCCCCTCGCGCACGTGGTGATAGGGGCTATAGGCGTGGAGCCAGCTAAACTGCTCCGGATCGCTGGCGCTGCCGTACTCGGCTGCCCAGAGCCGGGCCACTCGAAACCGCTCGTAGCGCACCATGTCGAGCAGAGGCACACGGCAGACGACGGCGCCAAAGAGGTCGGGCCGCTGGGTCATCGCCGCCCCCACGAGCAGGCCGCCGTTGCTGCCGCCCATGATGCCCAGCTCGGCGGGGCGGCACAGCCCGTGGCCGATCAGCCATTCAGCCGCGGCTATGAAGTCGTCAAAAACGTTTTGTTTCTTTTCGAGCCGGCCAGCGCGGTGCCAGGCCTCGCCGAATTCTCCACCACCGCGAAGCGTCGCCACGACGACGAGCCCGCCTGACTCCAAAAAGGGAACCATTGAAGGCAACCATTGCGGGGTGCGGCTGACGTTGAAGCCGCCATAGCCGGTGAGCAGCACCTGGCCCCTGCCGCTCTGCCGGCCGATCAGGAACGCGGGCAGCCGGGTCCCGTCCCTGGACTGCAACCACTCCTGCCGCACAGGGTGTTCAAGCATCGGCCCCGGTAGTTGAGCCAGGACGCTGCCGCTGGCGGCATCAATCACTCGGGGCGGCCTGAGGAAGGCGTCGATGGTGACAGGCACGCAGGCGGAGGTGTGATGAGCGCCCAGCCCGCTGACAGTTGAGAAGTCAGGCAGTTCCAGGTCTCTCTGCCAGGCGCCGTCAGGTCGGTGCAGGGAGAGCCGGGACGTGGCGTCGACCAGGTGATGGAGGATCAGGGCGTTCCGGGCGAAGGCCGCTTCCAGCAGCACGTGCTCCGACTCCGTTACCAACTCCTGCCAAGACTCGAGGTTCGGCTGCTCAGGATCGATGTCGACCAACCTGTAATTGGGCGCGGCCAGATTCGTCAGACCCACCAACCGATTTCCTTCGAACCACGCATGCAGTCGGTGAGGGAGATCTCTGAAGATGGGCAGGAAATCGCCGCCCCGCTCGCGCAGGAAGACCTGGTTGCGGTCCCAACCCTGCTGCACCTCGATCACTGTCCAGCGGCCATCGGCTGAAATCGAGATCGAGGCAGGATAATCAGTGGCCGCGAGCGATTCGCCGAAGACCCTGACATCCTGCTCAGCGGAACTCCCCAGCACGTGCCGCCAGACGTGGCGGTGGTAGTGCTCCTCACCCGCTGCCACGCTTCCCGGCGCCGGATAGCGGGTGTAGAGGAGTGCCGCCGAGCCAGGCTCGAAGGAGACAGCGGCGAGCTTGCAGTGCGGGATGCTGTCTGGCAGCCAGCGGCCGCCGGCAGTCTCCAGCAGGTGCAGCGTCGAATCTTCCGAGCCTCCCTCCGAAATGCCGAAGCAGATCAGAGAGCCGTCCTCGGAGGGTGCCCACCAGTCCAGGCTGCTCGTGTGATCGGCAGTCAGCGGCGCGGGGTCGACCAAGCAGCGTTCAACGCCGCTCCCGCCCATCACGTAGAGAGAAGCCTGGTCCTGGCCGGCGTCTCGGCGGGTGAAGAACCGCTGCTCGCCCCGCATCAGTGAGCGGCCGAGAGCGCCCAGCGAAAGCAGCTCCTGCAGACGGTTTGCCAACTCGGCGCGGAGCTGGCTTGCCCCAAGCAGTTCGCGAGTCCGCCGGTTCTGCTCTGCCACCCAGCTCCGAACCGTGGGGTCGGAGCCTGCCTCGAAGTGTCGAAAGGGGTCGCTGACGGTTACG
>JALZAW010000224.1 GCA_030948155.1 Candidatus Dormiibacterota bacterium
ATGCGACGCTGGGCGTTCCATCGTCGCAGCGAACGAGGCCGAGGCGCTCACGCTCGGGATGGCCCCTGGTCAAGGGAGGCGCCATTCTCCCGACTCAGTCCGGGGCCCGGCGCGGTCGATGCTTGTCCCGCTGGAGAGGCTGGTCAGCACGATCCGCACTGGGGCGGCTGTCAATTCGCGTCTAGAGGACGACGGGTCCTACGAGAAATGGCCCGATGTTCCTGAGCGCGTCAGACAAGGAGTCCTTCCGCTCGCCGAAAGATCCGGAGCCTCCCGAGGTTTCGTTGAGCCCTTGTTGAGGGGCGCGGGGATATGGTCCAGGGCATGGGTGAACCGCAGGCAGAGGACCTATTGAAGAAGGAGGCATTTGACACCGCCGGCCGACATCTGGGCGCGATCGAGGCCGTTGCGCTGGGACGTGGCGGGATCCCGCGTCGGGTGGGAGTACGAGTCAAGGGCCGGAGCCCGATGAGATTCTTCTCCCTCGAGGAGGCCCAGGTAGACGGCAAGCGGGTCGTCCTGCTCTCTCGGGGGGCGAGTGACCCACCTCTGCGTGTTGTGTCGGGGGGATCAGGCTGATAGGGCGCGCAGTGCCGGGGGGGGGACAAGCGCCGAAGCGGTGCAGGATAGCGGAGCATCGATGAAACTGCCCCATCGAACCGCACAGGCCCTGGCCTGGGTCGCAGCCCTGTTGGGGCCTGCATTGCTGACGGCGATGCTGGTACGAGTAGGCGGCTCCGAAAAGCGCGACTACATATTCCTATACCTCGGGCTGGTCGCTGCGCTCGGTGTGCTGCGGGGGCTCTGGCCTGGACTCGCGGCGGCGGCCGTAAGTTTCCTCCTGGTCGACTACTTCTTCGTGCCCCCGTTTGGCACGCTGACCATCGCGGACGAGCAGGATGTCGTCAATCTGCTCGCCTTCGCCGCGACGGCCGGTCTCGTCGGGCTCCTAGGCTCGCAGCGGCGGCAGGGACTGCTCCGGGCTGAGGCTCTGGGCCGGGACCTGCGCCAGACCAACGCCGAGCTGGCCCGGCTGAACAAGGAACAGGCGAAGGCCGCACAAGCCGCGCTCACTCTGACGCGCAGCCAGGAGCAGATCCGTGCCCTGCAGGAGGTGGACCGGTCCCGGCGAGAGCTGCTGGCGAACGTCTCGCACGAGCTGCGCACGCCGCTGAGCACGATCCTGACGGAGAGCACCGCACCGCTGGCGAAGGCTGAGGGCCTGGCAGGTGCCGAGCACCGACTGCGAGCGATCGCCGGCGAGGCACAGCGGCTGAAGGTGCTGGTGGACGACATGCTGGACATGGCCGTGATAGAGGCAGGCACGCTTGAGCTGCACCTCGAACCAATCCGCTTAGCGGACGCGATCGAAGCCGCTGTCGAACGCCTGCACAGGGCTTCCGGCGAGCGCCAGGTGCTATGGGAGGAGGCTGCCTCCGACCTGGACGTACTGGCTGACTGGGGCCGTCTGGGCCAGATCCTCGACAACCTGCTGGCCAATGCCGATCGCTTTGGTCCACCCCATACGCCAATCGAAGTGAGAGTTGGCCAAGGTCCTGCGGGCCTGGTGGCGGTCTGCGTCCGGGACCATGGTCCGGGGGTGGCGCCGGAAGTAGAGCGACGGCTCTTCGAACGCTTCGTGCACGGACCGAGCGACGACGGTGCGGTTCAGCCAGTCGGCACCGGCCTGGGCTTGGCGATCGTCAAAGGGCTCGTTGAGGCGCACGCCGGCTCGGTTGAGCTGGCTGAGACGAATGATCGCGGCGCTACCTTCCGCTTCACCCTTCCGCTCGCGGATCCGACCGCATGACGCCCCGCATCCTGATCATCGAAGACGACCTGCCGCTACGAAGGGCCATCCAGGGGATCCTGGAGCGTAACGGCTACGAGGTCGAGGTGGCAGCTGACGGCGCTGCCGGGGTCAAGGCCCTTGCGACCGGCTCCTACGAGGTGATCCTGCTCGACATCGGTCTGCCCTTCGTGGACGGCTGGACGATTCTCGAGGGGCTGGAGCCTGGGCACCTGCCATCGGTGATCATCATCAGCGCCCGGGGCGAGGAGCACGACAAGGTGCGTGCCCTGGACCTGGGGGCCGACGATTATCTGGCCAAGCCGTTCGGTGCGGACGAGCTCCTGGCCCGCATCCGGGCCGTGCTCCGGCGCGCCAACCCTGACGCCGTCGTCGTGCCGGTCGTCCGGCTTGACGACGTCGTGATCGACCTCGGCCGGCGAGTAGTGCTGAAGGCGGCTCGAGAGGTCAAGCTCACTCCCACCGAGTACGCTCTGCTCTCCCGTCTGGCGCGGCAGTCGGGCACCGTCGTGGACCATCGGACACTGCTGCGGGATGTCTGGGGACCGTCGCACGTGCACGAGCGGAACTACCTCTGGACGTTCATCCAGCGCCTCCGTCAGAAGCTGGAGGACGACCCCCGTGACCCACGGATCATCCTCAGCGCCGGAAGCCGCGGCTACCGCCTGAGAGTCCCAACCGGAGCTTAGGACGTCGGGCAGGACTTCACGACGCCGCGACTCTTGTTGAGGGGTTGTTGAGGGGTTGCCGTCTAGGCTTCGGTTATGCCACTCGACATCTGGATGCTCGGTCTGCTCCTGCTGCTCACAATCGGGAGCTTCCTGTACGTTGCCGCCCTGAGGGCGCTGCCTTGAACCACCCCACGAAGTCTGCGATTTCGCGGGGGCCCCGGGCCTGATGGCGTCCTACATCGCGGCCGGCGTGGTTGCCCTGGTCGTGACCATCTACCTCTTCGTGGCCCTGCTGTTCCCTGAGAGGTTCTGAACTGTGGTCCTCGACATCGTCGGCGTCGCCATCACGTTCCTTGCGGTCTTCCTGGGAGCGTGGTTCATCGGTCCCTACTTGCACCGAGTGTTCGTCGGAGAGCGGGTGTTCTTGAGCCCGGTCGTGCGGCCGGTCGAGCGTGGCTTCTACCGGCTCTCCGGGATCAGGGAGGATCAGGAGCAGAGCTGGGTGCTCTACCTGGTCGCCATGCTGATCGTCCAGGTGGTGAGCCTGCTCTTCTCGTACGTGATCTTCCGCGTCCAGAACCATCTGCCACTGAACCCGATGGGCTTCGGCCCGGTCGCGCCGGACCTGGCCTTCAACACCGCAGTCAGCTTCGCCACCAACACCAACTGGCAGAACTACACCGGCGAGCAGACCATGTCCTACCTGTCCCAGATGCTGGGGCTGACGATCCACAACTTCCTCTCGGCCGCGACCGGCATCGCGCTGGCGGTGGCGCTCGTGCGCGCGATCGCCAGCCGCACGCTGAAGACGATCGGGAACTTCTACGTGGACACCACCAGGGCGATTCTCTATCTGCTGCTCCCGATCTCGATCGTGGGCGGGCTGATCCTGGCCTCGCAGGGCGCGATCCAGACGCTCGGCAGCTACCCCGTGGTGCATACGCTTGAAGGCGTCCAGCAGACCATCGCCGTGGGCCCCTTCGCCTCCCAGGAGGTGATCAAGGACCTGGGCAACAACGGCGGCGGCCCCTTCAACGCCAACTCGGCTCACCCCTTCGAGAATCCGAATGGGTTCACCAACCAGTTCGAGATCTTCCTGGAGCTCCTGATCCCGTTCGGGCTGGCCATCATGTTCGGCCGCTGGGTCGGCAACGTGAAGCAGGGCCTGGCCATCGGAGGAGCGATGACCCTGGTCCTGGTCGGGGCGACGGCCATCGCCGCGGGTGCCGAGCAGGTCGGCAACCCCGCGCTCGCCAGCGCCGGCGTCAGCCAGGCAAACACCCCGAGCCAGGCCGGCGGCAACATGGAAGGCAAGGCGGTTCGGTTCGGGCCCATCTATTCGGCTGAGTTCGCCGCCTCCACCACGGGTACGAGCACCGGCTCCGTGAATTCCTCACACGACAGCTTCACGCCGATAGGCGGCATGGTGCCGATGGTCCTGATCCAGCTGGGCGAGATCACGCCGGGTGGCGTCGGCGCCGGCCTCTACGGGATGCTGATGTTCGCCGTCATCGCGGTCTTCATCGCCGGCTTGATGGTCGGCCGGACCCCCGAGTACCTGGGCAAGAAGATCGAGTCCCGCGAGGTCAGGATGGCTGTGCTGACGCTGCTGGCCGGGCCGGCCGTCATCCTCGGCTTCACGGCGCTGTCGGTCCTTCTTCCGGCGGGCAAGGCCGGTCCCCTCAACCCTGGGGCACACGGCTTCAGCGAGATCCTCTACGCGTTCACTTCCCAGTTCGGGAACAACGGCAGCGCCTTCGCCGGCCTGACCGGCAACACGCTGTACTACAACTCGACGGGTGTCGGCGCCATGTGGATCGGACGCTACATCTTCGTGATCCCGCTGCTGGCGCTGGCGGGCTCGCTGGCCGGCAAGAAGATCGTGCCGGCTGGCAAGGGTACCTTCGCCACCGACACCACTCTATTCACCGGCCTGCTTGTGGGCGTGATTCTCATCGTCGGTGCACTGACATTCTTCCCCGCGCTGGCGCTGGGGCCACTTCTCGAGCACTTCCAGCTGGCCGCCGGCCATCTGGCGCATTGAGGCTGACGATGGAGCAGAGAGACCGTTCACAGCAGTACCAGCGCCGGCGGCACTCCAACCTGCTGGACCGTCAGATCCTGGTTCCGGCGATTGGTGAGAGCTTCAGGAAGCTGGATCCGCGCTGGACGGCGCGCAATCCGGTGATGTTCGTTGTCGAGATCGGGGCGGTGATCACCACCATCGCGTTCGTGGCCGGGCTCTTCCAGGGCGCGAGCGGCAGCACCGAGCTCTTCGTGGGCCAGGTGACTGTCTGGCTCTGGTTCACCGTGCTCTTCGCGAACTTCGCCGAGGCTGTCGCGGAGGGGCGTGGCAAGGCGCAGGCGGCCAGCCTGCGGCGGACGCGCTCGGAGCTGGTCGCTCGCCGGCTGGTGGATGGCAGGGAGGAGCGGGTTCCGGCCCCTCAGCTGCGCAAGGGCGACAAGGTGGTCTGCGAGGCGGGCGACCTGATCCCAGGCGATGGGACGGTTATCGAGGGCAT
>JALZAW010000225.1 GCA_030948155.1 Candidatus Dormiibacterota bacterium
ATGCAGCCTGGCCCTTGGCCGACGCCCGGAATCCGTCACGTAATGGGAAGGGGCCTTCATCGAGCAGGGGGGATTCTAGTATCCCGCGCCAGAAATTCGTTGGCATATTGCGGCTCCGGACGCCGCAGCCCGAATCAACTCAACCCGCGAAAGCAGGCTTGGCGGGGATCCCGGAAATGGGGCCAGACCCGTCGTCGCACACCCCCGCTGTGCGGGGCCCCCGGCTGGAAATGCGCTCCTCCTAAGTTCCACCCTTTTCTTCCCACCCACGAAACCTCCGGTTACGCGGGGACCCCGGACTTGGCCTCGGCGCCAGGACCGGCGCCTTCCGGGCGCCTGGCACAATCTTCTCACCGACCTTCTGACGCAGGACACTGGGCACGTCTAGCCTTCGCTGACTATTGTGCGGGTGCCTGCTGGCGAGAACCGCCGCGAGCCAGAAAAGGTAACGCGCGCGGGCAACCCGTCTCCCCCCCTCAAGTAGAGAGGACGGAGCGCGCCTGCCCTCCGTCCTCTCGTCAGTCAGCCGGGATGAGATGCCCTAGGCGTTGCCGAGCGGACTGCTGGCGGTGGTCAGGTTGACCACTGCCACCACACCCTCGATGGCGTGCGCGCGCTCTGCGGCGGCGTCAGCCGCCGAGGCATCCGCGACAGCGCCGCGCAGGTACACAGTTCGACCCTCCACCGCCACTCGGAGACCCTGCGGGGAGTCACCGACGACAGCACGCACCTTCTCCTCCAGTTCCGCTTCGCCCAATCCGACGCTGCCGGCGCCACCGTTTCCGCGCACCTTCTGAACCTTGTCAACCACGCCGCCGATGCCCCCGGTCTGAACCTTTTCCACGACGCCGCCGATGCCACCCAGCTCGGCATAACGCTGACGGGCAGTCTGCTGCAGCCGGTTGGCCTGTCCGGCCAGGGCTTCGCGACGCCCGCGGTCATAGGCCAGGTAGGCGATCGCGGCGCCCAGACCGATGAGAAGCAAGCCGCCTGCAATGGGCAGACCGCGGCGGCGGGGCTGCGGACGGAGGCGCTCTTCGACCGAGGCGAGCAGAGAATCCGCGTAGCGGCCGCCCTGATCGGCGTAGCGCGCACCCTGCTTTCGGGCCAGCTTCGAATAACGCTCGCGCTGCTTGCGAGCCTCCTTGGCGTACTTGCTGCCGCGATCGCGCAATTCGTCCACGTCGACGTCCTGAATTCGCCGTTCCAACGAGTTCCGTAAAGACGTGAGACCCCGGATGAGCTGATCGAGCGCGAGCTCGCCTGTCGAGAATGCGGTTTTCATAGCGCCTAGGCTACGCCGTCGGAGGTGTCTTGGGCCACTCTGGCGCCGGTCGCGAAGACATCCCCGGCCGGGCTCAGACGCTCCTGCCGAGTGCCCGGAAAGTGAACCCGCACGCCCGGGCGCCCAGGACCGCCCAGCTCCCAGCCGGCGGCGAACAGATCTGCTGCCTGCTGGAAGTCTCGCGCCTGCACGATCTGCTTGCCGTCGGTGAAGGCGATGGTCTGCTGGCGTGCGCCGGGAAAGCCAAGCCGCACCTCCCCTCCCGTCTTCAGGTTGAACCTGTAATCGTCGAAAGAGCCCTCCGCCGCGGCGGCGATCAGCGCCTCGAGGCTGACCGAATTCCCTGCCCGCATGTCTAGTTTCACGCTCTTGCGGCGCTCCATCGAGCGCAGGCGGTCGCGGCGGCGGAGCTCCACCAGGCAGCCGTCGCGCTCAGCGCGCAGGCGGCCGAGCTCCTCCTCGAGGGGTCGCATCTGGGCCATCAGCCCCTCGATGCGCTGTTTGAGTGCCGCGTCGGGAAGCTGCCCAAGCTGGTCCGCCATCGAGATCGAGTTTATCAACCGCCGAGTTGACAAATCGGTAGAATTCAACTCTCAATGGATCGAAAGCCAGACGTCCTCGCCTTTCTGAAGGAGAGCGGCCAGGCCAGCCTCGCCCAGGTGGCAAACCATCTCAAGGTTTCCAAGCAGGCGGCCCTGCGCCACCTCGAGGCCCTGGAGCAGCAGCGCCTGATCCAGGTGCTGACAGGCGCTCACAACGGTCCCGGCCGGCCGGGTCACATATACAAGCTGACCGACGCCGGCCAGCAGGCCTTCCCCAGCGGCCACCGTGAGCTGGCCCAAGAGCTGGTGGCTTTTTTGGACGGAAAAGCTCTCGAGCGCTTCTTCGCGACCCGCTCCGAACGTCTCGAGCGCCAGCACCAGCAGCGCCTGGCCGGCCTAGACTTGAGCGAGCGCGTGCGGGAGGTGGCCCGGCTGGCGACCGAGCGGGGTCACATGTCGCAGGTCAGCGAGGCGGATGGCAAGCTCTTGCTCAAGCACTGCAATTGCCCCATCGGCGACGTCGCGGTGCGCACAGGCCATGCCTGCCGGCAGGAGCTCGACATGTACAAGCGCCTGTTCCAGGCCGAAGTCGAACGGAAGACATGGGCAGCCGGTGGTGACTCCGCCTGTTCCTACGAGATAGTGATTTCCTCGGAGCAACGCTCTCCGGGGCCAGGGGTGAACACAGTTGGCTGATTTCGAGATCAAGGACCTGCGCGTCGGCGTTGAGGGCCGCGAGATCCTGAAGGGCGTCTCCCTCCAGGTGAACCGGGGCGAGGTCCACGCCGTGATGGGACCGAATGGCTCGGGCAAGAGCACACTCTCCAACGCCCTGATGGGCCATCCGAGCTACCAGGTGCTCGGCGGCCAGGTCTTGCTCAACGGGCAGAGTCTGCTCGAGCTGCAGCCCGACCAGCGCGCACGGCTCGGCCTCTATCTCGCCTTTCAGTACCCGATTGTGGTGCCTGGAGTCACCATGGCCAACTTCCTCCGCACCGCGCTCAATGCTCAACGCGGCTACGACGGCAAGGACAAGTCCAAGGCGATCGGCCCCAAGGAATTCCGTGAGTTGCTGGCGGAGCCGATGAACACACTGCGGATCGACAAGAGCTTCCTCTCTCGCTACGTCAACGAGGGGTTCTCGGGCGGCGAGAAGAAGCGGGCCGAGATCCTGCAGATGGCAGTGCTGCGGCCGACGATGGCTCTGCTGGACGAGACCGACTCCGGCCTTGACATCGACTCGATCAAGTACGTCAGCGAGTCGATCAACTCCATGCGGGGCGGCGAGCTCGGCATCCTGATCATCACTCACTACACGCGGATTTTGAAGTTCATCCAGCCTGATTACGTGCATGTCTTGGTCAACGGCCAGGTGGTGCGTTCGGGCGGCTCCGAGGTGGCGGATCAGCTGGAGAACACCGGTTACTCGGAATGGGTTGACGAACCCGCCGCGGCGGCGGCGGTGGCAGAGGAGGTCTAGGCGATGGCGGTTGCTCCCAGGATCAACGTCGGCGACGACTACAAGGAGAAGTACGGCTTCTTCGACCCGGAGAACTACGTCTTCAAGGCCAAGCGAGGGCTTTCCCCCGAAATCATCCAGGAGATCTCCTGGATGAAGCAGGAGCCAGATTGGATGGCCAAGCTGCGCCTGCGCGCGCTCGACATCTTCAGGAAGAAGCCGATGCCGACCTGGGGCGCCGATCTCTCCAAGATCGACTTCGAGAACATCTTCTATTACTTGAAGTCGAGTGAGAAGCAGAGCACTTCCTGGGAAGACGTTCCGGACGACATCAAGCGCACCTTCGACCGACTGGGCGTACCCCAGGCCGAGCGGAAGTTCCTGGCCGGCGTGGCCGCCCAGTACGAGTCCGAGGTCGTGTACCACTCTCTGCACAAGGATTTGGAGAAGAAGGGAGTTCTTTTCCTGGACACCGACTCCGGCCTGCGCGACCACCCTGAGCTCTTTCAGGAGTACTTCGGCACAGTCATCCCGGCCGCCGACAACAAGTTCGCGGCCCTGAACACAGCTGCGTGGTCGGGCGGCTCCTTCATCTATGTGCCCAAGGGCGTCAAGGTAGATATTCCGCTGCAGGCCTACTTCCGCATCAACGCTGAGAACATGGGTCAGTTCGAGCGGACGCTCATCATCTGCGACGAGGACTCCTTCGTCCACTACATCGAGGGCTGCACGGCGCCGATCTACACGACCGATTCCCTCCACTCGGCGGTGGTCGAGATCATCGTCAAGAAGGGCGCTCGCTGCCGCTACACCACCATCCAGAACTGGTCGACCAACGTCTACAACCTGGTCACCAAGCGGGCGCTGGCTTACGAGGGCGCGACCATGGAATGGGTGGATGGCAACCTGGGCTCCGCGGTCACCATGAAGTACCCCTCTGTCTACCTGATGGAGCCGGGCGCCAAGGGCGACGTGCTCTCGATAGCGTTTGCCGGCAAGGGCCAGCACCAGGACGCAGGGGCCAAGATGGTCCACGCAGCGCCCAATACGACTTCCACCATCACCTCCAAGTCGATCTCCAAAGCGGGCGGCCGGACTTCCTACAGGGGCTTGGTCAAGGTCCAGCCCGGCTCCAGCCACGTCAAGTCGTTCGTCAAGTGTGACGCGCTGCTGTTGGACGACCAGTCGATCAGCGACACCTATCCCTATATCGAATGCGATGAGAGCGAGGTCACCATCGGCCACGAGGCGACTGTTTCCAAGGTCTCAGACGAGCAGCTCTTCTATCTGATGAGCCGCGGCATCAGCCAGGTGGAAGCGGAGACGATGATAGTCAACGGCTTCATCGAGCCCTTCACGAAGGAGTTGCCGCTTGAATATGCCGTGGAGCTGAACCGGCTGATCCAGCTGGAGATGGAGGGCTCTGTCGGTTGACGGCACTGGTCCTGAGCGCCGCCGACGAGCTGGCCGGCCTTCATGACGAACCTGCCTGGCTGCGCGCCAAGCGGCGGCAGGCCTTCGCCGTTTACGAGCGGCTGGCGCTGCCCCAGCGGACCGAGGAGGAATGGCGCCGGACCAGCCTCAAGGGCCTGGATCTGGACGCCTTTCAAGCCTTTGAGCCGGCCGGCGCTTCGGCTCCGGCCACGCCCATCGCTGACACCGCTGGAGTGCTGCGCCAGAGCGGATCGGAGCCGGGCAAGGTG
>JALZAW010000226.1 GCA_030948155.1 Candidatus Dormiibacterota bacterium
GCAGCGGATCGGCCGACATTCTTTGCAGGATCTCGAACTCGTGGCTGCAGGAATCGCAGTGATAACCGTAGATGGGCATTGGCTAACCGTTCTCCACTATAGATTTCGCTCCGGGCTCGACTGCATAAGCAGCATGCCTGAGGGTGGCTTGGGATAGAAGTAGGTGGCTTTCTGGGGCATCATCTCGCCCCGCCGGGCGAGACGTAGGATAGCCTGCAGATCCGGCGTGTCCAGGAAGAACGCTGCCACCCCGTCTTCCCCGTCGACCCAGCGCACTGCCTCCTCCGCATCCCTCGTGTAGGCCAGGAAGTCCTCCGGGTTGCGCTTGCCCAAGACGTTGTCGATGACCTGGCGGTGAAGCTCGACCACCGCCACCTCCCCTTCCAGTGGCAGCAGTTGGAACTGGCCACCTCGGTAGGTCCCGGCTGCCACCCGTCCTCTCAGCAAGTCCAGCGTTTGCGCAAGGTCGGCCGTCGGCTCTCCTCCTGTCACCGCCACGCCGGTTTTGAGCAGCCTGTGTGTGGGCAGCACAACGAGGCCCGGATCTTCGAGATCGCTGAGCAACGCCAGGGTGAACCGGCTGGAGGCGTCCGGGTCGCCGCCCAACTCGCCCGAACGGTGAAGAGCAGTCTCATAGCGGTGATGGCCGTCAGCGATCAGCAGCTGCCGGTCGGCCAGGAAGCCGCGCGCCTCGTCCAGCCAGCGGGGCTCAGCCAGTCGGCGGAGGATGTGATGCTCATCGCAGTAGTCGAACTCGGTCACCACGCCCTCCGGCGCCGCCGCCAGCAACTGCGTCAGGCCTTCGGTCAGGAACCAGAGCGGTTCCAAGCTGGTCTGGGTCGCCCCGAACAGTCGAAGGCGGTCCTCCTTCGGCCCTGGGTGAGTCAGCTCGTGGGGGAGCACGACTCCTGACTCGAAGGCTTCCAGGCGAAGCGCGCCCATCAGGTCGATGCGCCGGCGGCCGGCAAAGTGGGTTTCGTGGATGTAGAACGCCGGCTTCCGCTCGGTCTGGAGCACGCTCTCTGCGAGCCACTGCCGGAGGCGCCGGCCGGCGGCTTCGTAGTCACTCCCGGGCCGAGTGAGGTGAGTGACGTTGTGGGGCGAGCGCGTCTGCCACAGCCGCACCTGCTCTTCGCTGAGCACGTCGTAGGGCGGAGCCACCACTTCCGCCAGTGGCTCCCTGAAGCAGAGTGCTCGAAAGGGCCTGACGTCAGCCATCCAGGCTGCCCAATTCCACATAACGAAGGTCTTCGATGCCGGACACCTGGCGGAGCTGCTCCAGCACAGGCTCGCCGACTGGCTCGTCCACCTGGAGCAGCATCATCGCCTGACCGCGCGGGGCATCCCTACCCAGTTGAAGCGAGGCGATGTTGATATCGCGCTGACCCAGGATGCTGCCGATCCGCCCCACCACGCCTGGCTGATCCTCGTGCCTGGAGACAAGGAAGCGGCCCTCGGGGATGAGGTCAACTCGAAATGCGCCCACCGCGACCACGCGCGGCTCGCCCATCAGCACAGTGCCTCGCAGCTCGTGACCGTCGACCCTGAGGCTGACGGCGTTGGGATAGCCCTCCCCGGTTTTCGGTTTTCGACGCTCGCTGAGCTCGAGACCGCGGTTCGCCGCCACCAGTCTGGCGTTGACTGGATTGATCCGGCCTTCGCTGAATGGCTGCAGAAGACCCTTGATCGCGGCGGCCGTGATGAGGCCTGTCTCGCGCTCGGCCAGCTCACCCTGGCACTCGATCTCGAGCCGAGCGGTGCGGCCGCCCTGAAGCTGCAGATGGAGGGCGGCCAGCCGCTCGGCCAGCTGAATGTAGGGCCGCAGGTAGGCCAGGTCTTCAGGCGGCAAAGCGGGCGCGTTGACTGCATAACGGGGCAGCTCCCCGCGCAACACGGCCAAGATTTCCTCGGCAACATCGAAGGCCACCGACGTCTGCGCCTCGGAGGTGGAGGCAGCTATGTGCGGGGTGACCACAAAGTTGTCGAGCTCCAGCAGTGGGCTTTCGCCCAGCGGCTCTCGGAGAAAGACATCAGCCGCGGCTCCGGCGAGACGGCCCTCTTTCAAGGCGGCGTGGAGAGCCGTTTCGTCGACAATGCCGCCGCGGGCGGCGTTGACGAGGTGAGCCGCCGGCTTGGCCAGGCCCAACGTGCGTTCATTGATGAGGTTGCGGGTGCCCTCTACCAGCGGGGCGTGAACAGTGATGAAATCGGCTCGGCGGAAGAGGTCGTCGAGGCTGACCAGCTCCACGTTGAACTGCTCCGCTCGCTCTTTCGGGACCGCCGGATCAAAGGCGAGGACGTCCATCTCCAGGCCCTGGGCCCGCTTGGCGACCTCGGAGCCGATGTTGCCCAACCCCACGATGCCCAGCACCTTGCCCCGAATCTCGGTGCCCGTGTAGCGCGAGCGCTCCCACTCGCCCCGCCGCACCGAGGCGTCCGCCTGGGGGATGTTGCGGGCAGTCGCGAAGAGAAGGCCGATGGTGTGCTCCGCCGCTGCGACAATGTTGCCGCGCGGCGCGTTGACCACCATGATGCCCTGGCGCGTGGCCGCCTCGACATCTATGTTGTCGACGCCTACGCCCGCCCGGCCGACGACCTTGAGTTTTCTCCCGGCCTCCAGCACTCGGCCAGTCACTCTTGTCTCGCTGCGCACCACCAGGGCGTCGAAGTCGCCTATGACGGCCGCCAGTTCCGACTCCGTCTGCTTGAGGCGAACCTCCACCTCCACGGACCGGCGGAGGCGGGCGAGACCGTCCTCGGCCAGTTTGTCGCCGACGAGGACCCTGAAGCGGTCCACCTAAGCGCCTGCTGCCTTCACAACCAGCGTTGACAGGCCCGTTGGGCGGCCGTATTCTTCGCGACCTACAACCCCCTTGGGTGGGGGGTTTGGGTGGTGGGGGGTATTCGCTAGCCAGCTTTTGGGGGGGGAACTGCTTGCTGAGATGGTGGTCAACTGGCGGCAGTCCAGCCGAGCGTGGCGGCTCGCCGGCCGCCCCCGGCGGCGCGCATCAGCCATCGCCAAACACCCCTGTCACGAACTGCCGGGCCTAGACCGCCGCGCCCGCCGGCTCGCCGGCCAGGTGGCGGGCGGCCGCGGCCAGCCCCCGGCCGTCCGCCGGCGCTATATCCAGCTCCTCCAGGGCGTTCTCCATCGCCCAAAGACCCTGAACCACGTCTCCGTCGTTCACGAACCCGAGGTGGCCGACGCGCACCATCTTGCCTGTCATCTTCCCCTGGCCACCGGCGATGACAAGCCCATACTTCTCCCGCAGCAGCTTCCGGAAGGCGGCCACGTCGAGGCCGGCCATGGCCACCGCCCCGGTCACCGTGGCCGAGCGATAGCCCTCGGCCGCAAAGAGGCCGAAGCCAAGCTCGGCCAGCGCCGCCGCCGTGGCGGTGGCCAGCCGGCGGTGTCGCGCATAAACATTCGCCAGGCCCTCCTCCTCCAGCATGCGGATTCCCTCCTGCAGTCCGTAGATGACGGAGATCGCAGGGGTGAAGGGAGTCGAGCCGGCCGCCAGCTGCTTCTTCGCCTCCGCCCAATCGAAGTAGTAGCGGGGCGAGCGGGCCCGAGCCTGGAACTCCCAGGCGCGCTGACTGATGCTTACAAACGCGACTCCGGGGGGCGCCATCCAGCCCTTTTGGCTCGCGCTGACGGCCACGTCGAGGCCGAGCGCGTCCGCCTCGACAGGCATCGAAGCGATGGAGGAAACGCCGTCCACCACCGAGAGGCGCCCGTGCTCGCGCACCACCCGGGCCAGGGCGGGCAGGTTGTTGGTGAGAGCTGTCGAGGTCTCGTTATGGGTGATGAAGACCACTCCCGCGTCGGGGTGGGCGGAGAGAACATGGGAGAGATCGTCAGGCTCGATCGGCTGGCCCCACTCGGCCTCCAACCGCACCACGTTGCAGCCAAAAGCGTCGGCCAGGCCGGCAAACCGCTCGCCGAAGTTGCCGCACACGCAGCAGACGACCTTGTCGCCAGGCGAGACCAGGTTGGCGACCGCCGACTCCAGGCCGCCCGAGCCCGACGACGTGAGCAGGACGAGATCGTTGTCGGTTTCGAAGACGCGCTTCAGACCCGCCGTAACGTCGGCCAGGAGGTCCGCAAACTCCGGCCCCCGATGGTCGATCATTGGCTTCGCCGAAGCGCGGATGACGCGCTCCGGTAGGGGCGAGGGGCCGGGGATTCGCAGCTGCTGCTGGAAAGTCATCTGGAACTCCTGGAGGGCTGGTGGAAGTCGACGCTCAGCGCCCGCCGTCGGTGGTGAACGGCAGCAGGGCGATCATCCGCGCCCGCTCCAGCGCCACTGTCAGCGGTCGCTGATGCTTGGCGCAGGTGCCGGTCACTCGCCGGGGCAGGATCTTGCCTCGCTCGGACAGGAAGCGGCGCAGACGGCTCACCTCCTTGTAGTCGATGTACTCGATCCGCTCGGCGCAGAAGGCGCAGACCTTGCGATGCGGCCGGCGGTGACGGGTCTCCCTTCTCTCTGACATCAGAAGGGGATCTCATCGGGGTCGACGTCGCGCACCCCGGGTTCTTGCAGCGGCTGACCGGCCGGCGCGGCTCCGGTGTCAGTGCCGCCAGGGCCCCCTGGGCCCCCTCGAGTGTCGAGGAACTCGAAGTCGGTCACCACCACCTCGGTCGCCTTCCGCTTCTCACCGGTCTGACTCTCCCAGGACCGCGTCTGCAGCCGGCCCTCCAAATAGACCAGCGAGCCTTTGCGCAGGCGGTCACCGATGATCTCCGCCAGCTTCCGGTTGCCCTGGTTCCAGGCGACGCAGTTGTGGTAGTCGGTGAACTCACGTCGCTCGCCCTCGGTGGTGGCGTACCGGTTGGTGGCGATGCTGAAGTTCGTGGCCTGCTGGCCGCTGGGCAGGAAGCGAACCTCGGGATCACGGGTCAGCCGGCCGATCAGCATCACTTTGTTGAGGCTTGGCACTTCGCTACGCCTCCAGAGTGCCAGCGGTCGCGGGTGACGA
>JALZAW010000227.1:0-2565 GCA_030948155.1 Candidatus Dormiibacterota bacterium
CCTGCTCCATATCCGGCCGTTACGGTCGACCTCCGAGTGCGGAGCCCCCAAAGATTGTCGACTAGATCCCGCCAGGCAGAGGCAGGCTGCCGCCATTTGCCGGCGATTCTCGGGCGCGGGGCGGGAGGCGGCTGCATGAGCCTCTTTAGCCTAGCCAGAGCAGAGAGCCGCGACGGCCGCCAGCCGCTATCTTGTGGTTACCCGAAGTAGCCGACACTAGATCTTGCCAGTTCTCTTTCTCTTTATACTGACAAGACCCCTTGCCAGCCCAAGAGGTTTCCTCTCCTTGATAGAACGCTACGCACCTGCTCGCATCGGCGAGCTGTGGTCCGATCGAAGCCGCTTTCAACTCTGGCTGGAGATCGAGATCCTGGCCTGCGAGGCGTGGGCCCAACTGGGCCGCATCCCCGCCGAAGCGCTCGCCAAAATTCGCTCAGCCTCCTTCCACGTGGAGCGCATCAACGAGGTGGAGGCCCAGGTTGGGCACGACGTGATCGCCTTTCTCACAGTGATCGGAGAGTCCATCGGCCAGCCGGAGGCGCGCTACCTCCATCTCGGGCTCACCTCTTCGGACGTCATCGACACCGCCTTCGCGGTGCAGATCCGGCGCAGTGCGGACGTGATCCTGGAGGACCTGGCGAAGCTGCGCCAGGCAGCGGCAGAGCTGGCGCTGCGCCATCGCCGGACGCTGATGGTTGGCCGCACTCACGGGATTCACGCCGAACCAATCACCTTCGGCTTCAAGGTCGCCGGCTGGGTAGCCGAACTGGATCGCGCGCGCGAGCGCCTGGAGCGGGCGGCAGACGAGGTGGCGGTGGGCAAGCTGAGCGGGCCGGTCGGCACTCATGCCGGCCTAGACCCCGGGGTCGAGGAGTATGTGTGTGGCCAACTCGGCCTGCGGGTTGACCCGGTCAGCACGCAAGTCGTTTCCCGGGACCGGCACGCCGCCTTCATCGCCGCCCTGGCAGTGGCGGGCGGCTCCCTGGAGCGGATTGCTGTTGAGATCCGGCACCTGCAGCGGAGCGAAGTCGCCGAAGCGCTGGAGCCGTTCGGCTCTCTGCAGAAGGGCAGCTCCGCCATGCCCCACAAACGCAATCCGATCCTCAGCGAGAGGATCTCCGGACTGGCGCGGCTCCTGCGCGGCTACGCGGTGGCTGAGCTTGAGAACGTAGCGCTCTGGCACGAGCGGGATATCAGCCACAGCTCGGCGGAGCGCGTTCTCTTTCCTGACGCCTGCAGCCTCGTGGCGTTCATGGCCGGCGACCTCACCAAAGTCCTGAGCGGGCTGGAAGTGCGGTCGGAGCGAATGGCGAGAAACCTGGCCGCCGACGGCGGCATCGTCTATTCGCAGCGGGCGCTGCTCGCGCTGGTCGAGAGCGGGCTCAGCCGCGAGGCCGCCTATCGCATAGTCCAGTCCGCCGCTCTCCGGGCCAGCGACGGTGAGGGGGGATTTCGGCAGAAGCTGGCGGAGGACCCTGAAGTGGCAAAGCGACTGGGGACCGACCTGGAGGCGATCTTCGACCCCTCAGCGTTCCTGGAGCACATCGACCTCGCGTTCGAGCGCACAGGGCTGCTGACCGCGGCGGCGGGTAAGAGCTGATGGCCGAGGGCCTGCGCGCCGTCACCAGCACCGACCTCGATTATCCGGTCTTTGCCAAGGGTAAGGTTCGCGACACCTACGTTCTGGATGCCGCCCGGCTGCTCATGGTTGCCACCGACCGCATTTCGGCCTTCGACTGGGTGATGCCCGAAGGTGTCCCGGACCGCGGCCGGGTGCTGACCCAGCTCTCGGTCTTCTGGTTCGACCGCCTGGCCGAACTGCAACAAAACCATCTGCTCGGCACCGAGCTGGAGGGGCTGCCGCCCGAGCTGACCGGCCGCTGCATGGTGGTCAGGCGCGCCGAGCGGATCGACTTCGAATGCGTCGTGCGCGGCTATCTGGCGGGCAGCGCCTGGTCGGAGTACAGCCAGCGCGGCACCATGGTCGGCGAGCCGCTGCCAACCGGTCTCCGCCAGAGTGAGCGATTGCCGGAGCCGATCTTTACGCCTGCCACCAAGGCTGACACTGGCCACGACGAGAACATCAGCTTCTCCCGGCTGGCATCCATTCTGGGTGACGACAGCGCCGCCCAACTGCGAGATGCCAGCCTCAGCCTTTACCAGGCGGGCGCCCGCCTCGCCGAGGCCAGCGGTCTGATCCTTGCCGACACGAAGTTCGAGTTCGGACTTATCGACGGCAAGTTGATCCTGATCGATGAGGTGCTGACGCCCGACAGCTCCCGGTATTGGGATGCCGAGAGCTACCGGCCAGGCACTTCGCCCGAGTCCTTCGACAAGCAGTTCCTGCGCGACTGGCTGGCCGCCCAGACCGGCTGGGACCGAAACTCGCCGCCGCCCAGCCTGCCTGAGCACGTGGTCGAGCAAACGCGGGAGCGCTACCTGACCGCCTACCGTCGCCTCACTGGCAGTTCCCTCAACTCCGTTTCGTGAGAATCGCCCGGGTCCTGGTCACCCCCAAGCCGGTCATCAACGATCCCCAGGGGGCCACTGTCAAACAGGCGCTGA
>JALZAW010000227.1:2575-4977 GCA_030948155.1 Candidatus Dormiibacterota bacterium
AGCCTCGGCTTCGCCGGTGTGCGGGAAGTCCGTATGGGCAAGTATTTGGAGATCCAGCTGGAGGCGAAGTCGGACGCGGAAGCCCGAAGCGACGTGGAGCAGATGTGCCGGAAGCTCCTCGCCAACCGGGTGATCGAGGACTTTCGCTTCGACGTCGATCCCGCGGCTGTGGCCGAAGAGGCGGTCGAAGACGCCGCCGGCGCAGGCAGCGGCAAGGGTGCCAAGGGCAGAAGCGGGAAGTGAAATTCGGAGTCGTTGTCTTCCCCGGGACCTGGTCGGACCGCGACATGCGGCTGGCTCTGGGCCGGGTGGCGGGCGCGGAGGCGATCCCGCTCTGGCACAAGGAACGCGACCTGCACGGCGTCGACTGCGTCATCCTCCCCGGCGGCTTCAGCTACGGCGACTACCTGCGGACCGGCGCCATCGCTCGCTTCAGCCCTGTGCTGGAGTGCGTTGCCGAGTTCGCCGCCCAGGGGGGCCTGGTGCTGGGCAGCTGCAATGGGTTCCAGGTGCTCTGCGAAGCCGGTCTGCTGCCGGGCGCGCTGGTCAGGAATGCGAACCTGGAGTTCCGCTGCCAGTGGCAGCACATAGTTTGCGAGCGCGGTGACACCCCGTTCACGCAGGGCATCCGCGCCGGCGAGGTGCTGCGGATCCCGATCTCTCACGGCGAGGGCAACTATGTCGCCAGCCCCGCCACGCTCTCCAGGCTGGAACAGAACCGTCAGGTGGTCTTTCGCTACTGCGATGCTGACGGCCTGGTCGACGCGGAGGCCAACCCCAACGGCAGCCAGCACAACATCGCGGGCATCGTGAACGAGCGCGGCAACGTGCTGGGGATGATGCCCCACCCAGAGCGGTGCGCCGACGCCGACCTCGGCGGCGAGGACGGCCTTCGCTTGTTCGCAGCGATCCTGCGAACTCCGGCCGGCGCGAGCGTGGCGTGAGCAGCCCGGCCGCTTCCATCAGCAGTTGGGAGCTGCGCGAAGTGGCGCTCAGTCGGGCGGAATACGAGCTCATCCGGCAGCGGCTGGGTCGCCGCCCCAATCGGGTTGAGTTGGGGATGCTGGGCGTGCTCTGGTCTGAGCACTGTTCCTACAAGACATCCAAACCACTCTTGCGACGTTTACCGAGCCGCGGGGGTCGGGTACTGCAGGGACCCGGCGAGAACGCCGGTGCTGTCGACGTTGGGGAAGGCTGGGCCTGCGTCTTCAAGGTCGAATCGCACAACCATCCCAGCGCCATCGAGCCCTACCAGGGTGCTGCCACCGGCGTGGGCGGCATCCTGCGCGATGTCATGGCTATGGGCGCCCGCCCGCTGGCGCTGCTTGATTCGCTCCGCTTCGGACCCCTGCCACAGAGCCGGCAGCACTTCGAAGGCGTGGTGGCAGGCATCGGCGGCTACGGCAACTGCATGGGCGTCCCCACAGTGGGTGGGGAGATCTACTTCGATGAGTGCTACGCCGGCAACCCTGTGGTCAACGCCATGTGCGTCGGCGTGGTGCGGGCGAAGGAGTTGATGCTGGCGCGGGCGGAGGGCACCGGCTCCCGGCTCCTACTGGCTGGCGCCCGCACGGGTCGCGACGGTATCCACGGCGCGTCCTTCGCATCTCTCGAGTTGGACGCCGACTCGGACGAGCGCCGCCCGGCGGTTCAGGTCGGCAACCCCTTCTTGGAGAAGTGTTTGCTCGAGGCCTGCCAGGAGCTGCGCGGCATGGGCGAGGTGGTGGGAGTTCAGGACCTGGGCGCAGCCGGCCTCACATCCGCTGTGGCCGAGTGCGCTGCCCGGGCCAAGGCCGGGGCCCGCATCGAGGTGACGAGCGTGCCACGCCGCGAGACCGGCATGTCACCCTACGAGGTGATGCTCTCCGAGTCCCAGGAGAGGATGCTGATAGTCGTCAGGCCCGGAGGCGAAGCGCGGGTGGCCAAGGTCTTCGCCAAGTGGGACCTGGAGGCGGAGGTGATCGGCGAGGTCACCGATGACGGTCAACTCACGGTGAACGAGGGCGACTCACTGGTGGCCCGGCTGCCTGTGCAGCTCCTCACCGAGGGAGCGCCAGAGCGCAAGCCTCGCTCGCAGGCACGGCCCGAGCAGGCCACCATCTTGAACCTCGATCGGCTCCTCAGCGAACCGGAGGATCTGGGTGGCGTGCTGGTCAGACTTCTGGGCAGCCCCAACCTCTGCAGCCGGCTGCCCGTCCACCGGCGCTACGACACCATGAACGGCGCCGCCACCATCATCCCGCCAGGCGGCGACGCAGCGGTCGTGCGCATCAACGGCACCCAGATCGGACTCGCGCTGACTGTGGATGGCAACGGCCGCTACTGCCAGCTCGACCCCTTCATGGGCGCCCAGATTGCCGTTTGTGAAGCCGCGCGGAACATAGTCGCCGCCGGTGCAGTCC
>JALZAW010000228.1 GCA_030948155.1 Candidatus Dormiibacterota bacterium
CCGATGGAGTTGAGGTATGTGCCGCCGGCGTCGAAGCGCTCAATGCGCTGGTTGAGGCGGTCGACGGCGTAGGTCATCCCGTTGCCACCGACCGCAATGCCGTAAGGCTCTGCGAATCCGGGCGCCGGCGCCGGGTTGCCGCCGATCTCAACCACAATTGAGCCGGCGGAGTTGAACTCGTGGATGCCGTTGCCCCAAAAATCAGCGGCCCAAACATTGCCGGCCGTGTCTACAGCGACGCGCCGAAGGGCCTGGAACTTGGCGTTGGGCGGCGGCGGACAGTTGGTCGTGCACCGTGAGCCCCACGACGGAAGCGACTTCGCGGGCGAGACGCTGATGTCCCAGCGGGCGATGCGCTCGTTTCCGGTGTCCGCGACGTACACCGTCTTGCCATCGAGACTGAACTGGACGTTGTAGGGGGCGTTGAGCTCGCCGGGCAGGGCACCGAGCACGATCGCCGGAGTCGCTGTCCAGGTGCGACCATCCGCGGTGACATCGAACGCCTTCACCTCCTCATGGTTGTAGTCGGCGACCCAGATGCGCCCGTCACGACCGCGGATGGCGTCCCGCGGGTTGGCGAGCAAGCCAGGGGGGGACGCCCAAATAAAGCTCCCCGTCGTGGGGTTGAACGCCTTGATCACCGAGTGGCCGGTGTCGGCCACGAGCAAGACGTGGTTTACGAAGTCGTACGTGATGCCGATCGGCGTGTTCAGGCACGCCGGACACGGGGCGCCGCCGGACGCGGTCCATAGCCTGAGACCGGCGGCTGTGAATGCCTCGATCCGGCTGTTCCCCGCGTCGGCGACGTAGATGTTGGAGGAAGCGTCGACGGCCACCTGGCGGGGCGTGTTGAACTGCCCGTCGGCGGTGCCGTAGCTGCCAAACGACAAGACGGAGTTCTGCCAGTTGGGCGCCTGGAACACGGAGATCCGGTTGTGCCCGGTGTCGGCCACCACGAGCCGATTGGAGTTGCCGTCCCACACCAGCCCGCTGGGATACATCGGTGCCTCGGAGAGTCCGGCCAAGGTCTTCAGGTACGTGGCAGGCGCGCTCGCCGAGGCGTCGGTTATCGTCATAGAGGAACCGGCTGTTCCAGCAACGAGTCCAATCGCGACTATGGCGGCGATTCGGAACGACCCCATTTCCTCTACTCCCAGAATCTCGGTATTCCTTTTTTGTGTGTGTGGTCAGCCTGCCAGGATCGTGCCCGTGCCCGTCGCCCCCGAGATGGTGGGGCCACCCTTGGCATTGCTGATGGTGAGTGTGAAGGTCTTGTTGCTCGTGGGTGGCGTGTTGGGGAGCACCAGGACCGTCACGACGTAACTCGTCTTGCCGGCCACAATGGTCGCGGTACCGGACGTTGGCGTGTAGTTGACCCCCCCGAGTGCTGTTCCGTCAGCGGTGGCGTAATTGAAGGTGACCGTCGTGGGCTCCGCTGCGCCCAGGGTCACGGTGAAGTACAGCCATACGCCGGCTGCACCGGTTACGGGCACAACGCCCGCGGAACCGGTGTAGAGGAGGGGGAGCGGCGTGGTGCTGCCCTCGACGTCGGGCAGGAGCATCCCGGTGCCAACTGAACGTCCGAGCACACCAACGCTGGGATTGATGAGCTCGACGAACCAGCCCTCGTTGTAGGTTTCACCGGCGTGCGCGCCGACGTAGGCGAACTGTGTCACCAAAACAGTCGCGCTCGCAGCGTTGGCGGGGATGGTCACCGTCGCCGGCTGGGTCACTTGAACGAAGTCCTCACCGCACGTTTTGTCGCCGATTCCGCATAGAGTGCGGTACTGGACGGTGATCGGATTCGGCTGCACGGGCGAGACGGTCACGGTGAACTCGGCCGGTGTGCCGGGATTCTGATCACCCTCAACCACAGTGACGTCGCCCACCGACACCACCGGTGTTGACGCTGAGAACGCGTACGAGTCGGAGTTAGTCTCCGTAGCCACGTGCAGGTCGCGGACCACGATCGCATCGTGCCCGCTCGACGGGAGCGGTGACGGGGCGGTGTAAGTGATCTGCAGGGCGCCGTTTGTGCCGGCGGTGAAGAGGGCCGGAGTGGCGGTCAACGGGGTGGATCCCACCTTCGCGGTGCCGCCGCCGGCCGCTGCGCTGAATGAGAGGTACATCGTTGACTTCGGCACCGGGTTATTGAGTCCATCCCTGGCCGTGAGAGTCACGGGGACTCCGGCGCCTGGTGCGAGGCTCCCGCTGGGAGCGATTGGCGACGACGTGAAGCGGTAGATGGTGGAGTAAATGTAGTGATCAAGGGGACCCTGGCCGGTTGGGCTGCTCTTCGCAGTCCAGTCTGCCCTGCCCTGGGCTGGAGGCTGCGCGGGCGCGGTGTAGGTCAGGGCGATCTGCGCCTTCGAGTCGGCCATGCAGAGTACGGAGCTGCCATCGCTGGGCAGCAGGGAGACGCCACCGCACTGAGAAGCCGGCAGAGTCGTGGAGTCGCCGGCAACGTGGGCGGCCTGCCAGTACGCGAGATAGGCCGGCCCGCCTGGGTCCGGAACTCCGTTGTTCTGGACGCGGAGTATGAAGGTGGTCGACTGACCAGGCGCGAGCGAGCCCGCGCTTGCGATCGGGGGGGCGGGCCAGTGATACGAGAGTCCAGACGCTGCCGACGCCGGGGTGGACCCCGCCAGCGGCAGAACCAGGCCAAGCACGAGCGTGAGCGGCGCGAGCAAGGCGGTCAACCGCACTTTCATAAATCGAACCACTCCCAAGGCGACAACCCGCAAGGACTCGTGTGGAACAATGCGAAACCGCCCTGCCTGAACGGTACTCCAGGCTGGCCTGGTGCGAGGTGGCCAGTACCACCCGCCCCCTGGGACAAATGTCCTACGGATGCCAGGTCCGGGAGATTCTGACGATCAGCCCAGGCACGTCTCCCGGATCACCGCGTACCTCATGTCACGTCGGGCACGTTGGTTATCGTCTCGCCAGCCGGGATGGGGCTGGTGACCATGAGCGGCCCGGCAATCGGTGTCTGGCTGTAGTCGAAGGCGTTGGCGAATGCGTAGGCGCCTGCGTCGTTGGCTGTCAGCGGCCGGAGCCCAAAGTTCTGTTCGACGTAGGCGAGGATGCCGGCGATGGTGGTCGGCGTGGAGTCGACAAAGCCGGCCTTCGTGTAGGGCGAGACGAGCACCACCGGCATGCGAATGCCTTGCTGAGTGCCGTCCGGGTTGATTCCTGGAGCGACTGAGTCGTAGAAGCACCCGCAGTCGTCGTAGGTGATGAACACTGCCGTCGATCTCCACTCCGGTCCTTTCTCGATCGCCGAGACGACCTGGCCGATCCAGTTGTCGCCGGTCAACATCGAGTTGCCGTTGTGCTGCGAGTGGATCGCGTCGGGAATGACCAGCGAGAATGCCGGCAGCGTTCCACCGCTGGCGTCTGTGATCACACGGCCGGTCGATATGTCGTTGCCAAGCTGAGCGGTGTACTCGCACTCGGCGAACGAGGGACAGGTGCCCCGAATCGCACTCTGGCTGGGAGCGTAGATGCGCCAGGAAAGTCCTGCTGCAGCCGCCTCATCCATGATCGTCGGCACGTACTGAGCCGCGGTGGGTTCGAACGCGCCACCATTCGGCCGAGCCAGGGCGGGGTCGGGGATGCACGACGGTTGCTGGCTTGCAACATGGGTCAGTGGGTCCACCCACGTGGTCACCAGGTTTGAGTTGCAACCCCATCCGGGACCTTGAGTCCAGCTGGCCGGCTTGGGACTCGGCGGCACCGGGTTGTTGCCGTTGAAGTTGTCAAGGGTCGCCGCCACGGCGTAGACGTGGCCGCCCCAGGATGGGCTGTCCGCCATGCTGAAGGTGGCATTGGAGACTGCGAACTTGGAGGCCAACGCAGTCAGGTTGGGGATCTGTGCAGGGGTGTAGCCGCTGATGCAGACATAACCCGTATTGGCCGCGCAGCCCTGGACCTGCGCCCAGCCGTCCATGGCCCCGCCATCGATGGCCGCAAGCTGACCGGCGACGCTGTGATTGACGTTTGGGACGACATCCGAAGCCACCGTCGGGGTGACCACGACGCCGCTCTTGAGCTTGACCGTCGCCGGCATGCCCTGACAGCGCCCAGTCTGATTGCACCAGCCGCCAAGAACGTTGTCAAAGCTGTGGTTCTCCATGTACAGCACCACGACGTGCTGGATCGGGGTGGTTGACGCATGCGCCGTGAGGCTCGCCACATTTGCGAACGGAGCCAGTGCGGCCACCATGAGCCGGGCCATCGTTTTGTATCTCATCATCACTCCTTGACCTTGCGCCTTCGTGGAGCGCCACGCCTTGAGTTGTGGCCATATATGTCGACTGAAGGTCGGTCAGGCTCCGGCCGGTGGCGCCACGACCAGCCACCTGCGGATTGGCGGGAATCCACTCCTCCTTGCTTCGGCATGGTAGCGCCGCTCTGCAAAACCTGCTTGTCCGCGCAGGCCGTGATGATGGTGGCGTCGGGCCTGTGGCGGCCGTCCTCGCCGGGGGCGAAAGTTCCTACAGACAAACGATGTGGCGGGACTTAGCTTCCATACGGGGACGGGCGTCGGGGCCGTGGTCTCGCAGGCGAAACGTAAAGGAGGCCTGCAGGTCGGGGTGGGGGCGTCCGTTTCCGCAAGAGAGCCGTCGTGACCGGCACCCTAACGGCTGGGCATAGTGGCGGAGCGCGAGGGATTTCTAGTCTTCATTCATGTGGAGGCCGCGCGTAAACGCGAGGCCGGAGGGATGTGGACTCTCGGCTGGTCATGCTTGCCTGGCGCGCCGCGGGTTCGGGAACGTGGTGCTACCGTGATTGCGCCGTGAGATCCTCTGCAAAGGGCGACGTGTTCGCGGACGAACCCTGGCTCTCAATCCAGGGGGATCGTGAGAGTCGTTGCATCTACGTGGAGTGGAGGGGCTTCGCCAACAGCGGCGAATTTCGAGCCAGCC
>JALZAW010000229.1 GCA_030948155.1 Candidatus Dormiibacterota bacterium
GGTCAGCAACGCCGACGCGATGGCCACCGTTGCCGAGCTGCTTGGCAGGTCCCGGCCTCGGCTGCGTTCCACGATGGGCTGCTATCTGCTTTACCTGGGCACCCGCCGCAGCTATCCGCAGCTTCATCACCACACGCTGCTGGTGGGCGCCGATTATCACGGCTTCATCACTGACGTGACGCGGCGCCTGAGGCTCTCGGCCGACATCTCTGCCTACGTGCACGCCCCTGCCCGCACCGAACCAGGCATGGCGCCAGCCGGCGGGGAATCCTTAGCCGTGCTGCTGCCGGTACCGAACCTCCGGGCCCGCCTGGATTGGCGGGGCACAGCTCCGGAGCTGCGCGAGCGTCTGCTCAACGAGCTGGAAAGCCCGGAAGGCCTCGCCCTCAGTGGATTGCGAAGCGATATCGCCTTCGAAGCGGCGTGGACGCCAGTCGACTTCCGCGACCGGCTCGGCGCGGTCGACGGCAACGCATTCGCGGCCGAGCCGACGCTCAGGCAGTCGGCCTACTTCCGGACGCCCAATCGCGACCGCCGTCTGCCGAACCTCTACTACGCGGGCGGCGGCACCCATCCCGGGGCTGGGCTTCCGGGCGTGCTCTTGGGTGCTGAGGTGACCAGCAATTTGGTCAATTCGGATCTGGGGCTGGTATGACAACGCTCGCTCACACTGGGGTTGACACGGGCCAGCTGGCCGATGCCCGAGCGCTGACCAAGCGGGTGGCGCGGACGTTCGCCCTGGCCACCAGGCTCCTGCCCGCCTCGGTCAGAAGCGACGTCTATCTGCTCTACTTCGTGCTGCGAACGCTTGACGACCTGGTCGACGCCGCTTCGCCAGAAGCACTCAAGGCCCTGGATCGCATCGAGAACTGGGCCCTGGGCGGCTCGGGCGGCAGCCGCGAAACGGAGATTCTGGCCCACTTGGCGGCCCGCCATCATGATCTGCCCCGCGATGCGGTCGCCGACTTCGTGCTCGGCATGCGCACCGATTTGAGCGGCCCCACCTTCGTAACCGAAGCTGACGTGGACCTGTACGCCTATCGCGTGGCGGGAACCGTGGGCCGACTGATGGCAGCCATTCTCGGCTCCCCGGCCGAGGCTGATCCGGCGGCTCGGGCCTTGGGAGTCGCAATGCAGCGGACAAACATCCTGCGCGACATCGATGAGGACCTGGCTCGTGGCCGCGTCTACCTGGCCGCCGAGACGCTTCAGCGCCTGGGGATCCAGAACCTGGCTGAGGCTCAACGGCGGCCGCTGCTCGAGGACCAGATCAGGCTGACGGAAGATTGGTACCGCTTAGGCATTGCCGGCATCTCGCAGCTGCGCCGCGGTCGCCGCGGCGTGCTAGCGGCGGCGCTGATGTATCGAGAGATCCTGACTCAGATCGGCCGCGACGGCTTCGGCCGCACGCGCCCCTGGCGCTCGCACGTCTCCCGCCAGCGCAAGGTCTGGCTGGCGCTGCGCTCGCTTCGGGCCTGAGCCAGACCGGGGCGCTGCAATCCACGAGGAGCTGCGGCAAACTAGCAGGGTGGCGCAGACGCGATCGGTCAGACCGGCGGAGACTACCTCGGGCGTTGAGATCAAGCCTGTCTACCGACCGGAGGATGTGGCCGGCCTCGACTATCAGCGAGATCTCGGCGACCCGGGTCGGTATCCATACACACGCGGTCCCTATCCCCTCATGTACCGCGAGAAGTACTGGACCATGCGAACGTACACGGGCTTTGGCACCCCCCGCGTCACCAACGAGTGGAACCGCAGGCTGCTGGCCGAAGAGGGCGTGACAGGGCTCTCCACGGCGCTTGACCTGCCGACGCAGATGGGCTACGACTCCGATCATCCGGAGTGGCGCGCGGAGGTCGGCCGCGTCGGTGTGGCTATCGACTCCCTGGCCGACTTCGAAGTGCTCTTCAATGGCATCCCGCTGGACCAGGTTTCGACCAGCTTCACCATCAATGCGCCGGCGTTCCTCTTCCTCGCCCTCTATCAGGTGGCTGGCGAGAAGCAGGGGGTGGCGCCCGAGCGCCTGCGGCCGATAGTCCAGAACGACATCCTGAAGGAGTTCTTCGCGCGCGGCGCCTGCGTCTTTCCGGTCGAGCCTTCGCTGCGGCTGGTGGCCGACACCTTCCAGTACTGCAGCACCACCATGCCGCGGGCCAACCCCATCTCCGTCTGCGGCTATCACATTCGGGAATCGGGCGCTACGGCAGTGCAGGAGATGGCATTCGCCATCTCCAACGCGCGTGAGTACATAGATCGGGCGCTGGCGCGGGGCATCCCCATCGACAGCTTCGCGCCCCGCATCTCCTGGAATCTGGGGGCCTTCATGAACTTCTTCGAGGAGGTGGCCAAATACCGCGCCTCCCGCCGGATCTGGGCTCGGTTGATGCGCGAGGGCTACGGCGCCCAGGACGAGCGCAGCTGGCGGTTCCTCTGGTTTGCCGGGACGTGCGGCTCGACCTTCAGCCACCGTCAGCCGCTCAACAACATAGTGCGCGCCACCGTGGAAACCATGGCGCTGGTCATGGGTGGCCTGCAGTCACTCACAGTCAACACCTGGCAGGAGGCTTTCGAGATCCCTGACCAGGAGGCGATGCTGACGGCGCTACGCACGCAGCAGATAGTGGCTCACGAGTCAGGCATGGCGGACACCGCAGATCCGCTGGCCGGCTCCTACTTCGTGGAGTCGCTTACCGACGAGTACGAGCGCCGCATCCTGGAGCTGATGGACGACGTGCGGGGGCGGGGCGGCATGGCGCGCTGCATCGAGAACGGCTATGTCCAGCGGCTGGTGCTGGAGGAGGCTTACCGCCACTCGCAGGCGGTGGAGAGGGGGGAGCGCAAGGTGGTCGGGGAGAACATCTTCGTCACCGCCGAGGAGCCGCCGCCGACCCGCCTCTACCAACCCGATCCGGCGGCCCTGAATGAGCAGCTGGAGCGGCTGGCCGAGGTCCGCCGGCGACGCTCCCCCCAAGATGTCGAGCGCTCCCTCGGCCGCCTGCGTGAGGCCGCCGCCGAGCCGGCGGAGAACCTGATGCCCTACACACTCGAATGCGTCCGCGCCTACGCCACAGTGGGCGAGGTGATGGGGATGCTGCGGCAGGTTTTTGGGACCTACCAGGAGCCCGTCGACATCTTTGGCTGACGCCAGGTCAAGCGAGGAGCGACGGCTCTTTCGCGCCAGCGTGCGCGCCTTCGTAGAGAGAGAGGTGCTGCCGCGAGCGGAGGAGCTCGACCAGCACGGCCGCTTTCCTCATCAACTGTTCGGGCGGCTGGCGGAGCTGGGATATCTCGGCTTGCGCTATCCGGAAGCGCTTGGCGGACAGGACGCGGACTTTGAGACGGAGTGTGTCTTCTATGAGGAGCTGGCCGCCGGTTCGCTGGCCCTCGCAGCCATCGCCGCCATGCAATCACTCATGGGGACTGTCTTCGTTTATCGCTTCGGCACCCCCGAGCAGCACGACGCCTATCTCCTTCCCGCGCTGCGAGGGGAGCGGATCGCAACCCTCGCGCTGACGGAGCCGGAGGCGGGCAGCGATCTGGGCGGCCTGCGCACGCGCGCGCGCCGGACCGCCAGCGGCTGGCACCTGACAGGGTCCAAGACCTGGATCACCAACGCGCCGGTCGCCTCCTTCCTGACGGTGGGCGCCAAGACCAGCGACGAGCCAGGGCTGAAGAACATAGCTCTCTTCCTGCTGGATGCTGCCACCCCGGGCTTCGCGGTGGGCAGACCGATCGAGAAGCTGGGCACCCGGAGCTCGCTCACCAGCGAGGTCCACATCGACTGTGAGGTGCCGCCGGATGCGCTGCTGGGCGCGGAGGGGGAGGGCGTCAAGAACGTCGGTGGGGTGCTGAGCGAGATCCGCGTAATGACTGCGTTTCTGGCCTTGGGGTTGGGCCGGCGGGCTTTGACGGACAGCGCCAAGTACGCCGCCGAGCGGCACGCCTTCGGCCAGCCGATAGGTGAGTACCAGCTGATCGCCGCCAAGCTGGCGGACATGGCTACCGACCTTCAGGCAGCGCGAACGCTCTCGACGCACGCGGCCCGGCAGGTGGATGAGGGAGGAACCGCGCCGCAGACCACGCTGGCTGCCATGGCCAAACTGCAGGCGACGGAGGCCTGCGCACGCATTGCGGACGAAACCACCCGCATCTTCGGCTCCTACGGATTTGCCAGCGAGTACGCCGCCCAGCGCTACTTCCGCGACGCCCGCTTCCTGCTCTCGGGTGGCGGCACCTCGGAGATCCTGCGCACCCTGATCGGCCGCGCCGTGCTGAGGAAGGGCGGCTGGGACACCTGAAGGCCGAACTGGGCAGCGTGGTTAAGCACCCCACCCGACGGGGGGTAGGGAAATCACACTTGCGTGACCCCCAGGGCCCGCAACCCGGCCTGTGAAGACCGGGCCGTGTTCCGCGTATATCGAAGGCCTGGGCGGTTGGCTCAGGCGTCCAGCCGAGCGGCGGGGCCGCTACAGTCCTGAGCGTTGAGCAACACGCTGGCCGGTTTTCGCATACTCGACCTCACCCGGATGCTGGCCGGGCCCTACGCCACCATGCTGCTGGCCGATATGGGCGCCGAGGTGATCAAGATCGAGGAGCCCGGAGGGGATCCGATCCGCGCCATGGGCCCTCCTTTCGAGCCCGACGGCTTCTCCGCTTACTTTGCTGCTGTGAACCGGAACAAGAAGAGCGTTGTGCTGGACCTGAAACGGGCGGAGGACCGGGAACGCTTCCTTCGCCTCGTCACCACGGCTGACGCCGTGGTCGACAACTTCCGCTTTGGCGTCATGGAGCGACTTCGCCTGCTGCCTGCCGATCTGCGCTCGGCCCGGCCCGATCTGGTGACCTGCTCGCTCAGCGCCTTCGGTGAGGACGGTCCCTACCGGGATCTGCCCGCCTTCGACCTCGTGCTCCAGGCCATGGCGGGTG
>JALZAW010000230.1 GCA_030948155.1 Candidatus Dormiibacterota bacterium
TCCCCACCCTGGGCGTCGTCAGTGGGGGCAAGCTGGTGGACCGGTTGACCGGCTATCCCGGGCCCGGCGCCGTCCGCAAATTCGTGGAAAAGCACGCAGCCCAGCCGGCCGAGAAGTAGTCCGAATTCGTCCCGCGGCCGGCCTTCCTGGGCCGGCCCTCCGTTGAGGCGCAGGGGCGCCTCGGCCCCTGGTGAATAATGGCGGCCAGGATGGGCGCCCGTCTCCTCGCCAACGTGAGAGTGACGAACGCGGAGGCCTACGCCGAGTACACCCGCCAGGTCCCCGCGACGCTCAAGCCGCATGGCGGCCGCTTCCTGGTCCGGGGCGGCCCCGGCGAAGTGGTGGAAGGGGATTTCTCACTCCAGCGGCTGGTCATCATTGAGTTCCCTGACCGGGACCGGCTCGAGGCTTGGTACCTCTCGCCCGAGTACCAGACGATACTGCCGCTGCGGCAGGCCAACGGCGAGTCGACAGTGGTCTTCCTCGACGGTTACGCCGCGACCTGACTGGGGCCGTTACCATTACGAAATCGCCCGGCAAGCGTTGTCGGACTGCACAATGAGTCGTTTCCCACGTAGGAAGGGGCCTTAAGGATCCCCTACAAGGAGGAGCCACCGGATGGGGATTCGGACACCGAAAGGGGTGGAGCAGACCCAGCGACCGGATAGTCCTGAGCAACTCGCCAACTGTGCGTTCCGCCTGCTGGGCGAAGTGGCCAAGGTCAAGTTCTCTCTCGCCCACGAACGTTGGCGAAGCGTTGAACTCTCGCCCCGTGCCAAAGCCGCGCGCTGCCTGCAAAGCGGCGAGCCAGGCATCGTCGGTGCTGACACAACCAGCTTGGCCCTGCCCCAGATACCCACCGGCACCGTCAGTGCGGGTCCGATCGAGATCGATCTCTACGCAGTCGCGGGCGATGCCCAGAGCAGCGACTCCGCGAGCCCCGGTCGCATTGTCGGCACGGCCACGCTCCAGCTTCTGTTCTGGGGTGGTTTCTGGGAAAAGGCTACGGGACCGTCGACTGGCGACATCAGGAACGCTGTTGCCGCCATCCTGACCTCCCCCTACCTGAGTCAACTTGGCCAGTATGGTCACAAGGACATCGCACTCGGCCTCTCCACTCTTGTCTATGCGGATGTACCGTCGCCAACCTTCTCAAATGACGACGTCAACAACATGGTCTGGGACCTGATCGACCAGGACACCTTCCCCGAGCCGGATGCCGAAGGAGGCCGCAACATCTACATGGTGTTCGCGCCGGCCGGGACGCAGAACGACAACCCTCAAACTCGAGGAGCCCATAGCGACCCTACAGACACGGACGCCGGCGACAAGGATCGCGCGTGGGTCGGGTGGACAAATCACGGGTCGCTCGACTTCATCAGCCAGGTGTTCAGCCACGAGCTCGTCGAGATTCTCACCGACCCCGAGCCAAATTCCGGTTGGCAGATGAATCGAAGCCTGAACGGAGGAACCGAGATCGGTGACGCCTGTAACAACACGGGGGCTCGAGCCGAGGGAATCTTACTTCAGGCGTATTGGTCAGAGAGCCACAAGGCGTGCATAGTTCCCCGTCGGCGCCGTACAGTGTCCGTCGTCCGCTCGGACCCCAGTTATGATCTGGTCTACGACCGGGTGACGGAGCACAAGCAGTTCACCCTGCACCCAGGTCCTGTGTGCCCAGAAGGTACGTACTGCTACAAGCGCCACTCCCGTTGGGAATCCATCAGCTACACCGCCTTCCCGCACCGATTCAACTCCCCACAGGTGTCCTGGGCGCTCCAGGGCAGGTCCATTCCCGCCAACAGCGCGGGCAGCATCGTATTCATTGCCGAGACCTGGAGGCCAGAGCCGACCGGATGGAGCCGTTCCAACTCTGCCGTGACAGTGAATTATCAGACAACCGGCACCTCGCTGACAATTGCCAACAACCCTGCTGACAACAATTACGGTTTCGACGTCATCGCCATGGTCGCAGAGAGTGGACCGGCCGACCCGACAGCGGTCGCAACCGCAACGGAAAGCGACGGATTCCAGGGTCAGGACTTGCAGTGGGACGACCAGTTCAACAAGGATCGCGAGCGGTGCCTGGACCGCCTGAAGCGCGTCGCTGAGAAGGCACGTACGGGCCCCATAATCGGCCCCGGTGATCCCTATAGGCCGTGGGTCGACCACCTCCCGCCCGTGTTCGGCGAGCAGACGCGGGGCAGGCTACGCGAACTCGGTCGCATAGCTCACTACGCCCAGCGCTTCGACCCAGGTGCGGCCGCCGCACTTAGGGCTGCGGCAGAGGCTTTCTATCAAATACCGACAGGTTCGCTCGCGGGTAGGCCAAGCCAGTCAGTCCGCGGCACCTCCTCCGCCTGAGAGAGACGTCTGCGGTGGCCAGGGACCAAGCTCTGATCGCCTGACCGGCGGAGCGAAGCGTTCAGGCGCTGGGCGAGCCCAGGGGGGTGAACTGGCCGGTGTCGAGGCCGCTTTCGGCGCGGATCACGTGCATCACTGCGTTGATCAGCGCCAGATGGGTAAAAGCCTGGGGGAAGTTGCCGAGGTGGCGGCCGCTGCGAGCGTCGATCTCCTCGGCATAGAGCTGGAGGGGACTTGCGTATGAGAGCAGCTTCTCGCAGAGCTGACGAGCGCGAGCGACCTCGCCGATCTCAACTAAAGCCGACACCAGCCAGAACGAGCAGATGGCGAAAGTGCCCTCTTCACCGCTTAGCCCGTCGTCGGTCTCCTCCACCTTGTAGCGGAGCACCAGCCCGTCCAGAGTGAGCTCCTCGGCGACGGCGAGCACTGTCGCCCTGACCCGTGGATCGTCGGGCGCGAGAAAGCGCAGCAATGGGATCAACAGCACAGACGCATCCAGCGCCTTGGTTTCGTAATGCTGGACGAAGACGCCGCGCTCGTCGACGCCATGCTCGCAGATGTCGGCGTGGATTTCGTCAGCGATCTTCTGCCAGCGCGCTGCCAGGTCCGGGTCGGCGTGCAGCTCCGCCAGTCGGGCGCCGCGGTCCAAGGCCACCCAGCACATCACCTTGGAGGCAGTGAAGTGGCGGGGCTCGCCGCGCACCTCCCAGATGCCCCTGTCAGGTGTCTGCCAATTCGCTATGGCTGCTTCGACCGCCCGCTTCAGGATCGGCCAGACCAGCTCCGGCAGGTAGTCGCGGGAGCGGGTGTGGAGATAGACGGAGTCCAGCAGCGCTCCCCAGACGTCGTGCTGCCGCTGGCTGTAGGCGCCGTTGCCCACCCGCACCGGTCGCGCCCCCTCATAGCCGCTCAGATGGTCGAGCGTCCGCTCGTCGAGCTGCTTCTCGCCCGCGATGCCGTAGAGGATCTGGACGTCGTCAGACTCCTTGGCTACATCGGCCATGAAGTAGAAGAAGTCATTCGCCTCGCGGGCGAAGCCGAGCGTGTAGAGACCCCAGAGCATGAACGTCGAGTCGCGGATCCAGGTGTAGCGGTAGTCCCAGTTGCGCTCGCCGCCCGGGGTCTCAGGAAGCGAGGTGGTGGCTGCCGCCAGCACCGCCCCTGTGGGCGCGTAGGTCAGACCCTTCAACGTGAGGGCGCTGCGCTGTAGGTAGCTCTGCCAGGGATGCTCGGGGAAGATCCCATGGTTGATCCAGCCCCGCCAGAAGTTGGCGGTCCGCTCGATCCGCTGGAAGGCCTCATCGGCTGTCTTGGGCGGCGGGTGCTCAGCCAGGAACTCGTCCGACGCGGAGAACTGCGAACGCGGCCAGCAGAGCGCGGCAAATGCTGTCTCGCCCTCGCGCAGGGTCTTGGTGGCGTGGGCGCCCGGTCCCTCGAAGCCCACGCGCAGATCGGTCACCAGGCGCAGCGGCACGTCGTTCTTGCCGCCGGTCGCCACAGCCTCGTCATAGCCAGGCCCCGCGTAGGACCAGCTGGCGCCCGTCTCACCGTAGTTGAAGACTGGTTCGCAGTCGAGGCTCAGCTCGACGGTGCCGATGATGCAGCGGGCGGTGCGCACCAGCATGTGCTCCGCCTCGTGATCGGTCGGCGGCCGGCGGTGGGTCCCTGAGCGCCTGTGCTCGTGGTACCAGGGACCCAGGCAGAGCGCGTCACGAATGATCATCCAGCCGGTGCGCGTGCGCCAAGTCGTCTCCAGGACCAGAGTGCCGGGCAGATAGCGGCGGCCGGCTGGGACCATCGACCCGCTGGGTCCGAACCGGAAGCTGCCCGCGGCCCGGTCCAGCATTGCGCCAAAGACGCTAGGACCGTCCGGCCGGGGCAGGCAGAGCCACTCCACCCGCCCGCCGGGGGCGACCAGCGCGTTGACCTCGCAGTCGGAGAGGAAGGCGTACTCGGCGATCGGCGGATACGCGCTGGCGGCAGGCGTCGCCTCTCCGCTGGAGACCCCTTGGACCTGGGCCAGGTCCTGAACCTGGCCGGCACCCTGCTCCCCATCCACAGGATGTCCCGCCGGCTTCAACCGCGTGCTCATCTTCCGCGCCTGTCGGCTGCCACGCGCCGATCATAACTGCGGCGAAACCCGTAGCGCCGGTCCTCCGGTTTGAAGGTTCAATCGCCAGCGGCAGCCAACGCCAAGTCGCGCCGCCAACCCCGTCTCAGCGACCGCTCAAGAGAGATCTCCCACTCTTACCAATCGGCACGGCAGCAGCAAACGGTCTGGCACCAAACGGGTGGGGTTCTGGAAGGGGAGGCCTGCCTCCCCTTGCCCTAATGTCCCCACTCCGCAGGTCGAAAGGCCGGGTTCATCCCGGCCGGTTCACGGCCTCCGTGCCGACGCCGCAACGGCGGCTTCAGGGCGACCAAACAACTACGGCAGCTGCAGGCGGTCTGGCACCAAACGGGTGGGGTTCTGGAAGGGGAGGCCTGCCTCCCCTTGCCCTAATGTCCCCACTCCGCAGGTCGAAAGGCCGGGTTCATCC